>CAZQDF010000044.1:0-9143 GCA_964592065.1 uncultured Dehalococcoidales bacterium
TGCCTGCTTTGGAAAAAATGGTTCAAACTTCCAAGAACATCGTTATTATTGCTGAAGATGTGGAGGGTGAGCCTTTAGCCACCCTGGTGGTCAATAAGCTGAGGGGCAGCTTAAGTCCATTGGCGATTAAAGCGCCAGGCTTTGGCGACAGAAGAAAGGCAATGCTTCAGGATATAGCTATTCTTACCGGAGGCACAGTTATCTCTGAGGAAGTTGGAAGAAAGTTAGACTCGGTAACTGTAGAGGACTTGGGGCGAGCCAGGAAAGTGGTTGCTGATAAGGACAATACCACTATTATTGAAGGTAAGGGTAAGACTGAAGATATTGAAGCTCGAATTAAACAAATCAGGTCTGAGATTGATATAAGCACCTCGGACTATGATAAGGAGAAGCTGCAGGAAAGATTAGCCAAACTGGCTGGTGGCGTGGCAGTGATCAAGGTAGGTGCCGCTACAGAGCCAGAATTAAAGGAGAAAAAGCACCGTGTAGAAGATGCGCTCTCGGCTACTCGAGCCGCTGTAGAGGAAGGTATCTTGCCCGGTGGAGGTGTTGCCCTAATCAACTCCATCACTGCTTTGGATAAGCTTGCTCTGGAGGGCGATGAAGCTACCGGTGTGGCTATACTAAGGCGAGCCTTGGAGGAGCCTATGAGGTGCATAGCCACCAACAGTGGCAGGGAAGGCTCGGTGGTAGTGAATAGGGTGAAAGAGAGCAAGCTTGGAATAGGCTACGATGCTCTTAACGATGAATTAGATGTCAATATGGTAGAGAGAGGCATAATTGACCCTCTCAAGGTCACTAGGTCCGCTCTACAGAATAGCGCTAGCATTGCCGCTATGATTTTGACCACTGAATCTCTTGTAACCGATATTCCTGAGAAAGAAAAAGCGCCAGCGATGCCGCCAGGAGGAGGATATCCTGAATACTAGGAAGCAGTAACAGAAAACTGAGATTAGGAGCACCGCTTGGCCAAGCGGTGCTCCTTTCTTATTACTTTAAATTCTAAGTGATTCCAGTAAAGCTTCCTCTTCTTTGACAGGACCTACTATAGCTAAGTTAAGGTGCGCAGTCTTCAGGAGTTCCTCAGCTACTGTGATTAGTTCATCGGTGCTGATGGCATCAATTGTGGAAATAACCTCATCTACGCTAAGGATGTGTCGCCTCAGTATTTCCTGGCTGCCTAGCCACAAGGCCATATTTTGACTATCCTCAAGCTGCAGTTGCAGCCTCCCCTTCAATAATTCCTTAGCTCTACTGAGCTCATTTGGTGTAATCCCCTGCTTAAGCTTAGAGACCTCATCGAGAACAGCAGCGACGGCAATTTCTAGTTTCTTGGGGTCAACGCCAGCATAGACAGTAAATGATCCTGAACTAAGAAAATGCTCCGTATAGCTGTGGATATCATAGGCTAATCCCTTATGCTCCCGGATCTCCGTAAATAGACGACTACTCATCCCTCCACCAAGCACTGTGTTAAGTAAGTCTAGGGTAAAACGTTGTGGGTGGGAGTGGGGGAATCCATGAACGGCGAGACAAAGATGCGCTTGCTCACTATCTCTGGGCTCAATACGCAACCGAGCTGCTGTCTGCTTATCATTAGCCGTGTAGCCAGTTACCAGTTCTCCAGCAGCCCATTTGTTGAACAGCGGCTCGATTTGAGCTATTGCCTCCTTGTGCTGTATGTTGCCAGCGACACTAAGCACAGCGTTACTGGGCAGATAGCGGCGAGCAACATAATCCAACAACTGCTCCCTTGTTATCGAGGTTACAGTCTCTTTATCTCCAGCAACTTCGCGCCCCAAGGGCTGCTCTGGCCATAATAGCTCATCTATGAGCATATTTACCCTTTGCTGGGGAATGTCCAGGTTCATATTAATTTCCTCTATAATAATCTTGCGTTCCTGCTCTATGTCCTTGCTATCGAAGCGAGAATGAAGCAGCAGGTCATGCAGCACGTCCAAGGCGATAAGGAAGTTAGAGCTAGCCACCTTACACCAAAAAATGGTTACCTCCTTATCCGTGCTAGCGTTGATTATGCCGCCGACACCTTCAACATCCTGGCTTATTTCCTTAGCTGTTGGGCGCCGCTGTGTGCCTTTGAAATACAAATGCTCAGCGAAGTGAGAGATGCCTGCTTCTCTTTGGCTTTCATAACAAGAGCCCGTGCCTACCAGGACGGCGAGACATACTGAGCGTCTATGAGGCATGGGGTTGATGATAACCCTTAATCCATTATCAAGCACAGCCTTGTTATACATTGTTGGGAATTTTACTTTGATTTCTGCCTTCCGTCAACGAAGCTTTCTCTCTTGAGCATTTCATTGGGACGCTGGCAAGTTCTTCCTGGCTGTGCCGAAGCTATCAAGATAAAATGTTTCTGGAGGTAAAAGAGGATTCTGGTGTAAATGGGAACTTACTATGAGGGAATGAATGAGCATATTTGATGAGAATCATATGTAGTTGAATTCTAAGGGTGTGGACGAAATGCGAGATCGAGCAACTCGCTAAGCTACCAAGGCTAAGGGTTTGACATAAGCCCGCATGGCCTTGAGGTAGCTTAGAGGGTGATCTTCTCATCGGCAATAGTGAATAACGGGTTGGGCTAGCTAACTCAGACATACAGTATAGGTTGCCTGAAGGCACTGAATCACCTATTGGCAAGCATTGCTACGAGATCTTCTAGGGCAGGGATAAATCTTGCAGTCCTCCCTTGTTAAGATGCCCGGCGAGGAAGGCCTGTACATTGGGGGACTAAATTCCTTTTTAACCTCGACTCAGGGCTGGGGCATCCCCTGGTGACCCACGTGGAGATAGGTATGTACGGAGGCCTATCTGGATGCTTTGCACAATTAACCGGTAGAGGGGAAGTGGTTACATATGTGGTCAGCCAGCACAACATATTGATAAGGATAAATTATTTTGATACAATTGGCGCTTGGTTGATCGAAGTTCCTATCTTCGGACGCCGTGGGATAATATCTGAAGGGATGCTTGTTAAGTCGGTGGTGATTAATCTGACTATATTGCTACTGAAAGCAGGATAAACGATGGCGTTAGACCTAATTCTTGCCCTTGTTGGTGCTGCCCTTACTTGCGTTATTGTCTTCTTTGGTATCTTGCATAGTTTTGGAACAGCTCATCGTGTTTTGAACCCTGAACAGCTTGGGCAACTAGGGTTCTGGGCATCTAGGCATGAATGTATAGAGCCTCACGACGTAAACTGGCAGGCCCTCATCTTTATCAGTGGCATGATGACCATGATGGAGGAGCTGGGCCCTCACTATAGACACAATGTAAGATTGCTTGCGAATGCGGTAGAATTAACCTGATAAGCTAGAAGCATGTTGTTGCAAAAGTCACGGAGCTTTGGGGAACTGTACAAGGCTTTGTGTATAATTTGAATTAGAAGAAGAGGTATATTATGTCCAAAGAAATCGCTAGTAGTGTAGAAGCCATCGAGAGCGAAGCTGAAAGGATACTTGAGGAGGCTAGGGTTAGAGCTAATGAGATTCTCCTTGAAGCTAAAGAGGAGACTAGGAGAATCCTTTCGGCTAAGTTGCCTGTGGACGAGGTCAAAACGGAGCGTGATAAGATTGTTCGTAAGGCTAGAATAGAAAGCGATGAAAAAATCAAGGCTTCTGAGGGAAAAACCTCTGAAGTTAGCGCTAATGCCGCTAAGAAAGCAGAAGGGATAGTGGATCGCATAGTGAGTATCGTAACAGGGGCGAAGCTGACATGATGCCTCTAATTGTCAATACACCTGAGCCTATGGTTAAACTCAGGGTAATGACTGCCAAGGATTATTCAAACGAAGCTCTGAAAACTTTACATAGAGCTGGTGTGCTTCATGTTGAGGAAAGTGAGGAATTAAAGCCTATAGATAGAGAAGCCCTTGAAGTGCAGAGGGCGGGAGTCAGCAAGTTATTAACCGGCATTGACGATGTGTTGACCTACATACCAAAGGGAGAGAAGGTGTCACTGAGGGGGGATATTGAGGTTATATATACCAGACCCTTCGACGAAATTGATAGTGAAGTAAGCTTATTATGTACCAAGCTCGGCAATATGCACCAGAGAGCTGCCAAACTCAGCGAGGAGATCGAAGAGCTAGCAGAACTAAGCAGGTATCTTGGTCCTCTTGAGCAGCAGCCTAATATTAGAGTGAAAGATTTAAGTTTTTCTGGAACTTACCTTTTTTCCAGGATTTTTGTGCTTCCTAGTGAGGTATATGAGCCTTTACGGGATAAGCTTAAGAATTACCTGTTCGGGGACAGCGTAGCCGCGATAGAAAACGAAACTATTTTCTATGTAATCGCTAGGGTCGAAGACCAAAATATCATAGAATCTATAGTCAAAGATGGTGGAGGCAAAGTCCAGCGCATACCGGACGAAGATTTAACCCTGAGGGAATTCCTTGAAGCAGCCGACGGGAAAATTCATAGTTCTCAAGAGGAATTGACAAGACTTCATGCCGAAATCGAGGATAAAACTAGGGAAAATTTAGAGAAGCTCGTCCTTTTTAGAGAGGCATTGTCAGCAGAAAATGAGAGGTTAGCAGTTTTAGAAAAAGCCTGTGAGGCAAAATACGTCAGGTTAATCGAGGGGTGGATTCCGGACAGCAGTGCTGAAGCTACAGTTTCTGAAGTCAAGGAAAACATAGGCTATGTCTTTGTTGATACGAGGAAGCCAGAACAAGCAGAGGAACCACCCACCAAGATGAGGAATGTAACCGCGCTTAAGCCGTTCCAAGTCGTCGTGAATCTCTTTGCCACACCAAAATACAGGGAATGGGACCCTACACCAATAATAGCTTACTCTTTTGCCTTTTTCTTCGGCCTTATGTTGGGTGATGTGGTTTACGCTGCCCTCATCATGCTATTCGCAAATCGAGGCTTACGAAAATTCGTTGACGACCCGGAATCCGAAGGGTTTAAGTTATTCCAGAGGACACTTTATATAAGTAGTGGCGTCGCTATAGTCATTGGTGTGCTTACTGGAACCTATTTAGGTAACTTTTACCAGTTCTTCGGAATCGAGAGTTTAGCACTCGCCAAGGCAATTCAAGAAATGTACTTAGCCCCTATGTTATTCATAGGGGTCTCATTGATGATAGGCCTGGTTCATGTAAACATAGCCCATGTACTGGCGCTCATTAGAGGGGTAAAGGAAGGGCAGAAACCGGTAGTGATTAATAAAGCCGGCCTATTTATACTTCAAATCGGTGCAATACCTTGGATTCTACATACCATACTCAATGTAGATATTCCACTGTTAACTGCACAAATATATTCTATCCTGTTATATATTATGATTCTGGGTATAATATTAATCATTGCCTCCTCCTTTATGCAGAGGGGCACTTTCCTAGGGGGTATTTTTTGGCTATTTGATTTGACTGGGCTCTTGGGCGATGTTATGTCATATGCCAGGCTAGCGGGTGTGGGACTAGCCACATATTACCTGGCGTACTGTTTTAACCTGATGGCAACTTTGTTATCCCACATGATGCCTGCTGGTCTAGTCCAAGTTATCGCTGGCAGCTTAATATTTGTCATAGTTTTGCTTGTTGGACATATGCTTAACTTGGCTCTTAGCGGCATCACATGCTTTGTGCACTCCCTTAGACTATGCTTTGTGGAGTTCCTGTTCAAGTTCTATGAAGGGGGTGGCAGGGGGTATAGTCCATTTCGGTTAAGGACTCGGCCTGTATTTGTTAAGGGGTAAACAGAGTTTAAAAATATTTAATTGACGGAGGTGTAAAATGCTAATCAGCCCTGAATCTCTGGCAGTCATCGGAGGTGCTATCGCACTAGCCGGTGGCTTGGCGGGGTCTTCAATAGGCATCGGTATCGCTGGCTCTGCTGGAGCTGCTACATTGTCTGAAGAACCAAGCCAGCTCAGAAATGTTATCGTTCTGGCATCATTACCGATGACGCAAACCTTTTATGGCCTTATAATACTGATACTTATTCTAACAACGGTAATTCCCAAACTTGCTGTTATGCCTGACGCTGGTGGCAGTGGTTTTGCTATATTGGGTGTCGGGGTTATAGCCGCCTTTGCCGAAGCGTTCTCAGGAGCATATCAGGGTTCTGTTTGCGCTTCGGGCATCTCACTCTTACCCAAGACAAAGGGGCAGATACTAACTAACTCCATGATGCTAGCTGTGTTTGTCGAGTTGATAGGCGTGCTGGGACTGGTGTTTGCCATAATGGCGTTAAGCATGTTAGGACTTTTCTAGAGGGGTCTTAAGAAATGGAGAAAATAAGCGAAGCCGTTGTCGGCAAGGTAAGGGTAGAGGCGCAGAATATAGTAAAAGAGGCTGAGGAAAAGGCACATAAGGAGGTAGAGAAGGCGAAGCAGCAGCAGGAAGCAAAACTTGAGGAAGGGAAACGAAAAATGCTAGAGGAGGCTGAAGAGGAAGCTGCTAGGATCTTGGCTCAGGCTTCTATAAAATCACGCCAGGAACTATTGCGTGTGAAAGCTGACATAATCGCCCAAATAATTGAGGAAGCGAAAAAAGCATTGTCAGGAATCGCAAGTGATGAAAGCCATCTTTTGAGCTTAATCAAGGAGGCCATGGATGGGCTTGGCGGGGATAAAGGTAGGATTTACGTTTCTCCTAAAAATGTAAGCAGTGTACAAAAACTCCTTGAAGGAGATGAAGAGTTAGCTAATAGGATAATGGAAGTTAAGGAATTTAATTGTACCGGAGGGGTTATAGCCGAGGATATCGAGGGGAAATACAGGATAGATAATACTTACGAGACTAGACTTGAGATGTTGCTACCAAAGCTGTTGCCGGAGATAAGCAAGGAACTTTTTGAAGCTTTGTAGGAGGGGTTTTGCCTGATCCAAGATACGCATTTATATCAGCTTACCTCAAAGGTGAAGAGTCTAAAGTTGTCACTTCTGACCAAATAAATAGGATGTCAGCAGCGTCGGATGTCCAGGATGCCTTGGCAATAATTAGAGAGACTGATGTAGGAGGCTATCTTGAGGAATTACCCATCAAGACCTTCGATGACTTGGATGAATGGTTGTGGAAGTATTTTGCGCAGTGCATTAGAGATGTAGAATCATTTAAGTTCGTGCCCAAAGATATACCAAAGGTATCAGGGGCGTATATAGTGAAGTATGATGTCTCGAATATTAAAGCCGCTTTACAGGGTATTTCGACTGGTAAAAAAACCCGCATGATACCAGTGGGGGTTATCTGCAACGGTGGATTGATAGATGAGCTTTTTGGTGCTGGGAAATTAGATGACATTATTGGATTGCTTATCAAATGCGAGCTGGGGGATTATGCTTCTGTTCTGAAGGAATATAGGATAGATGGGGGGGCGAGGTCAAAACTCCTTGTTGAAGCTAAATTAGATGGTGAGTACTACAAAAACTTGCTAAACATGACGAAAGGTATAAAAGATGGCTCTGTGCTTTCTAAAGCTTTCGGCCTTGCTATAGACCTGACAAACTTGCAAATTGCCTCAAGAGCTATAATTGAGGGGATAGGGACTGATGCTGCTGAATGCACCATTGCTGGTGGATATCTAATTACAGAAGGAATCATTAGAGATTTATTATCCTTTAAGCTCAGCGACATGCCCCAGAGGCTGGAGAATGCTCAATATCGGGATATAGCAAGCGAAGTATCAAGCAGTTATGATAAAACTAAAAGTATCACGGCGATAGAGGAAGTCATTGACAAGCATAAGTTCAGGTTGCTTAGGGAGATACTGTCACCAAGGATATTATCCCCCTTGGTGATGGCCTGGCACTTAATCCTTAAAGAGGTTGAAATACGGAACTTAAGGCTGGTTCTAAAAATGATAGTCGATGGCATTGCCTTAGAGGAAATAAAGGAATATTTGGTGGTGTGAGCATGACGTTGGTCAAACACCTAGAGACAGCTGTCATAGGAGATGAAGACCTGGTTAGTGGGTTGAGGCTGGCTGGTGTTAGTAGATATTATAGGATAAAAGGCGGTCATGATACCCGTGAGGATGTTAGGGAAGCTTTAAGTGGATTGATAGATGATCCTAGCGTTGGCATAGTAATGCTACTAGAAGACTATGCAGTATACGTTGAGGATTTAGTGGCTCAGGTTAGAAAAGGGAAAGGGGTGACTCCTGTAATCATCGAGGTTCCATCGAAATTTGGCACGAAATATCGAGATATTAGGGAGTATTACAAAGCATTTATTAGAGAATCTATAGGGTTTGACATAGAAATTTGAGAGGCGATCCCTTGTCAAGCGAGCAAGGCGAAGCAATCTGTGGCTATTTGGAACTGGTTTGCTGCTACACTCCTCGCAATAACAGCAAGGGTAGGAGGTTAAAACCATGGGTAAAATATGGAGAGTTTCCGGTCCTTTAGTTATAGCTGATGAGATGAAAGGTTCTCAGGTTTATGAAATTGTTGAGATAGGAGAGGAAGGACTTGTAGGAGAGATAATAGGGCTGGAAGGAAATAAGGCGATAATTCAATCGCATGAGGATACTCTGGGATTAAAAACTGGTGAAGTGGTGATGGGAACAGGAAGAATCTTGAGCGTGGAGTTAGGCCCAGGACTTGTAGGGTCTATTTATGATGGACTTCAAAAGTCTTTGCTTACTCTGGTTGAGGATACCGGGTCGTTCATAAAACGAGGTGCCAAGGCATTAGCACTTCCTCGCGACAAAAAATGGCAGTTCACACCCAAAGTCAAGGTTGGGGATGAAGTTAGTGGAGGGGATATAATAGGCACGGTTCCCGAGACAGAACTCATAGAACACAGGATAATGGTGCCAATGGGCATTGAAGGCGTAGTAAAGGAGATACGTGAAGGTGACTATACTGTCGAGGAGCCTATAGCCCGGGTGGAGTATAATGGTGGGGTAAAAGAGCTCACGCTGATGCAAGAATGGCCGGTAAGGAAGCCCAGACCCTATAAGCAGAGGCAGGATCCTTCAGGCTTGCTCACTACCGGTATGCGAATTTTGGATTACATGTTTCCTTTGGCTCTTGGTGGCAAAGCTTCCATACCGGGAGGCTTTGGCACAGGGAAGACCGTTGCCCTGCAGCAGTTGGTCAGATGGGCCCAAACACATCTCAATATTTACGTTGGCTGTGGCGAAAGAGGTAATGAGATGTCTGACGTGCTC
>CAZQDF010000045.1:0-9120 GCA_964592065.1 uncultured Dehalococcoidales bacterium
GTTTCGCTACAGAAGTCCTACTTGTATTTCAGGGTTATTCCTTCTCAATTGACGGATGAGCTGTGGCGAAGATTTGAAGCTTCGCTGCTTCCGCTCGACACCGTTGCCAAACTCGGTGTTGTGCTATTTCAATTCCCACCCTGGTTTTATCCGGGTCTGCAGCAATTCGACTACCTCTTGTTTTGCAAGGAAAAGCTGCCACAATACCGACTGGCGATAGAATTCAGAAACAACGTGTGGCTTGATGAAAGAACTAAGACTGAGAGCCTGGGTTTCCTTAGAACCAACGACTTGCCGTTTGTCTGCGTGGATGAGCCACAAGGTTTCAAATCAAGCGTGCCTGCCGTCGCGGAGACCACCTCCGACTTGGGGCTAGTGCGCTTCCATGGTCGAAACAACGAGATGTGGGAGCGGAAAGGCATTACGCCGGTTGAACGATTCAACTATCTTTACAGCGAAGAAGAACTCAAGCCATGGGCAGGCAAAATCGGTAGTCTGGCAGGCCAGACTAAGGATATACATGTATTATTCAATAACTGCCATGAAGACAAAGCCGTCGTCAACGCCAGACAGATGTGTTTCATGCTGAGAGGGCAAGCTGGCGCAGCGTAGGCTAAGGAATAAATTGGGCGAAATAGGTTTTGGTAGCGTACCTATCTTCAAAAAGCAGAAGACACAACTACCGGTTCTGAAGCTATCCCCACACAAGATAGCTTTATTTAGACAGTGTAAGCTCCAGTACAAGCTGCAATGCATAGACAAGCTTGGAGAGCAATACGGGAGACCGAGGCCGTACTATACCATGGGCAACCACGTTCATGCCACGTTATGCGACCTGTTTTCTCTCATGCCTATCGAAAAGCGCACTGTCGAAACTGCCAAAAGCCTGCTCAGGAAAAACTGGCGGCGCTACCGCATAGGGTTTCGGAACAAGGCCGATGAAAAAAGATGGGCTGACAGAGCCTTGGCTGAGGTCACGCGCTTTGTAGAGGAACAGGATACGACAGTCACTCCCTTAATGTTGGAAAGGCCTGTCGAGGCCAGGATTGTAGATGGTCTCGTCTTACGCGGGCGAGTTGACCGTGTGGATAAACTGCAGGATGGGACTTTACACATAATTGACTATAAAACAGGTATTGTGCCGGAGAACACTGATTGGACTCAACTAGAGTTGCACGCCATTATTCTCTCCCATTGCACTTGCAACACTGTAGTACGGATATCATTTTTCTATTTGCTTTCCGGTGAGATAGCGAGCAAGCGCGTGCATGAAGAGGACTTGAGCAGGGCAAAGTGGGATTTGCTGAGCGTTGCCAATCGGATTCGGCGGGAGAGGAACTACCCTCCAAATCCCGGCATCGCATGCGCTGGGTGCGATTTTGCAGCAATCTGCCCAGCCAAGCACGATGGGTGGGTTGAGACGGGGCTCACTGAGCTTCCTCTGTGGCGGGACTCTAGCGATGCATCGACAACAGATTGACGTGTCAAACCTGCACAGCGCACTCAGATTGGACAAAGGCAGCTCCGTCTCGCTTCAGACTGGACAAATGCCTGTTTCGTTCAATCGATAACAAAAGGCTGGACGTCTATTTGCAGATGCCCAGCCTTTTCAGCAAACCTGATACTTACAATACCAGGCCTAGCTCTTTCCTATTCTAAACATCTTAGTTCCACACACCGGGCACACGCCCTGTGTTGCTGGCTTGCCATTCTTCATAGTTATGCTTCTAGGATCCTTCATTTCCCGCTTGGCACGACACTTCATGCAGTATGCTTGCATCTAGCTGACCTCCTTTCCTTTTGGTTGGATATTAAGCCAATTCCCATTGCAGCGTCAATAGCTATGAACACGAAGATTGCAGATTATGGCATTGCTCCCCACGGGACTAATATGGCTTGCTTTGCCTACTCAGAAACAAAAAAGGGGTCGTGGTCTTTTCCAGGACCCCTATGCTATTAGACGCCCAGTTCAAGTTGCTCTGGGGCTTTGGCTTTTGCCTCTGCCACAGCTTGTGCTCTCTCTGTTCTTCGCCTATCTTCCCTGACTCTCACTTTTTCCTCGTATATCCAGTCCTTAAGCTCTTTGAGGCGCTGCATCTGGTAATCACTGAGCAACTCTACCTTGATATCGGCAGGGACCTCAGTTTCCTTATGTCGAGACATTACTTTGGTGGGCCAAAGTGTACAATAGACAGAACTTTTAGTCTGAAATTCGCCCTTTCGTCCGCTAAGCATTGAAACGATTGCACATTTCAGGCTTTTGTTACCACACACATTGTGACAACTGCGTGAAGATCGGCAGCTAGAATCTAGTTCATAATCCGAATAGAATGCTAAGGGGTCACCCATAGATGCTCCACACCTTGCTCAGTTATCCGCAAGTAGTCGCAGTCCTTTTGCATATCCCCGCCATCAACCCAAATGACTCCCTTGGCAAGTTCATGTCTACCGTAGGTATGCGTATGGCCTATTATTACCACAGCGTTTCGCTTTAGGGCGTCCCGAAGAGCGTTTCGCCAAATAATCCCCGTGTGATACTTGTATCTTTCGCTTTCCTTCCCCAACATATCAGGACTAGCTTTCTCCTTTAGCTGGCTGGGTAGCTTGCCCCTTATGTTTTGCCACCACAACCAGAAACCAGGAAACCAAGACGCAATCCAATGGTTTACCTTCTGAAGGCAGCCCCAGTCCACCGCAAAACGACTCCCGTGCTCGAAGTGATAAAGGGTATCCCCGACCATTATATCCTTCTCTTCCACAATCTCGATATTCGGAATATGGTCGTAGACCTTTCTGACAAAGCGAATCGGATCGTGGTTGTTGGCAATGTAGGTGAAGGGATAGCCGTCAAGGGCCTTCTCGAACTCACTCACAGCCCTGCTGCCAACAAAATCTTGCCACCGGCAATACATGAACTCCGACAGATCTCCATTCCCAATGAGGATGGCTTGCTCCTCCCTCCCGTCAGCGATCCACTTCTTGACCTGTGATGAGAGTCCTTCAGGATGAATATGCCAATCCGACGATTCGTGGATGACCGTCACTCCGCTCCTCCGGTCAGCATTATAACAAAACAATTAGTGTCCTATCACCAATGGCCCTTCCTCGATAATGAGGCTCCTAGATTCCCTTCAACAAGAGAACACCAGCGATTTACCTCATTAGAATTATGACTAACCTCTGTTGGGAAGGGAAGTCTTGTTGACCTCGCTAGAACAAAACAGCCTCCTTTTCCTGCGTATCTCTATACCTAATGCATTGCTATATAGAGCGCGACCATGTCACTCGAGAAAATTTCTTGAGTTAACACAGCACTTTCAGACGCTTCTGTCAAGGTGCCGTTCGTGTTACCAAAACCGGTTTACTACGTGCACATTCTGGACGATTGTGCAATGGGAGAAACAGAAACGTTATCTTATAACCTCGAGTTTGATCCCGATTGCCAATACCTTTCCAGACTTCGGGTAGAGTCTCCCGCCGGAGACTTACCGAATGGATACTTCTATAGTTGTTTCACCTAGAATCGAGTTACTATCTTGGCATCAAAACTCGTTCTATCAATCCGCTTCGCAGATCTTTAACACCTCCGTATTTATAGTCACAGCTAACATGCTTACCTTTCAGGAGTTCTGGTGGCGGGTTTAATACCTGTTCTCTATCCCCGCTAAATGCATTGGCGACATAAATGTCTGCACACTCAAGATGGTTACGGAAAGGTACATCAATACATGGGCTACCCCAACGAGGGGCAGTGTAAACTATCTTCCAATCCGATAACCAAGCAAAGGCTAAACTAAACTCGTACCATTGTGTAAGTTGGTGTACTTCATATGCATTGGTTCCGTCGACGTCTATTGTGTAAATAGCAAGGTTCACCCCGTACTGGCCTGTTACCACAAATGCGATGGTACTACCTCGAGGATTTACTAGAGGAGCAATATGGTCGCAGTCATAAATGCCTAGTTTTTTAGCATCAAAAACCAATTGAGTTCGGTCGGTCCCATCAGGATTGATCATAAAGATTCTGAAATTTGAACGATACTCAGTATAAACAAGAGAGCTGAATACTACCTTTGATCCATCCGGAAGCCAGCATGGGCACCAATCAACTGCATCTTCCGGGCTCAATCGCGTCATATTAGTACCATCGGAGTCAGCAACATAAATTCCCGAGTTGCTGCCTTTAGCAAGAGAGAAAACAATCTTCCCTGAAGGTGAAGTTGGAAGGTCACTGCAAGGGTAAGATGATCCATCGGCGAGAGTGATCATTGGAGGCGGTGGATTCGGCGCAGGTGATGGCGGCGAAGGTGGCAAGGAAAACCTTGGCAATACTATTGCCACTATTATCAGCCCTGAGACTGCTAAACCAATAATCCACTTGCCCCAAGTTGGTACCTTCTGGCGAGGTCTAGGAGCTACCAAAGCACCGCAGTAAGCACAAAACCTAACATTAGAAGGAATAATATTCCCGCATTTAGGGCATTTCATGAGTAATCCTTATTCTTAGGTATATGTCAACAATATCAATTACTTTCTACTAATTGATCTACCAATGTAATCTCCAATGTAATCTCCCATGATGGCTCCCAAAACAGTGAAGGGAATAGAGGTAAGTAAGGTATGAGTCAGCTTGAATCCAAAGAGAAGTTGAAATGGTGCGCCAACCTTCCCTTGCACCCATCTCAAATCAGCACCAAAATGTGCTGCAAACACAATAGAAGGAATGCCTATGAAGAAAAATATTAGCCATATTCTTTTACCCGCCTTGGTTAAACTACCAATAATCGGTGTGACGATGGCTAATGCGATAATTGAAAGCCAAAGAGCATCAGAGACGCCAATAGGCTCATCCCCTCCTTGCCACAAGATGAATAATTCTATTCCCTTGGCAATTCCAACCCCGGCTCCAAAGCCTGTACTTGCCCCCAACACCACCCCAATCACTCTTTCTAATGAGACTCTGGCAGTGGCCTTATATGCGGGGGCCTGTTGCAGACAAGCTCCACAATACGCACAAAACTTCGCACTTCCAGGTACAACGTTTCCACACTTAGGACACTTCAAAATAGGCTTCCTTAGTAGCTCTCAGGGTTATTGTTTTGTTCCACATTCAGGGCAATAGAAAGCATTTACAGGAATAACCTTATGGCACGATGAGCACCGTCTATATCCGTGAAGGACAGCTTCACAACCACTAGGATTTTGGCAATATATATAATGAGGCTCGTTCAAATAGCCGCAGCGAGGGCATTTCACTTTCACCCGATGAGCAGCCTTAGGAGGTGCAAATGGCACAGTTGCCTTCTGTAGCGGGGAAGGTACTCCTTTTTGGGTAGCTGTAGCCCGTACCGGGGCTCTCACACGACCAGTATTTGCAGGAGCTTGACGCCCTGAGATAGGACTGATTTGGACGTTCTGTAACGCACTTTCAAGGTCTAGCATCTGCGTTAGAGGTTTTGAACAAGAATCCTCCAAATAAGCTGCTAGCTTCCTTACAGCGGGATCCTGGCTTCCCTTCAATCGCTTGAAACAGAGGGATTGTTTCGAATTCAGGTAATCTTCTTTTGTAAGAATCAAGTTATCTCCCGTGTGGAAGTTATCCCATAATATCGGTTCGGCTCTTATTGCCAATAAACTAAGGTAAATGACTAGAGCAGCAAAGTTATCAAGGCTTTCATCATATTTATCGGCGCTGCGGTGAGGATGCTGATAATCGGGATAGCCCAACTCAGGGCTCTTCTCCCCACGAAAGACAGGGATGAACATCGCATCATAATCAACTAAACGCATTCTATTGTTCTCGTCCACCAGCACATTGCCATGCTGCAGGTCGCCATGTGCCATGTAAGCGCCTCGCAAGCCTGCTACTAATGCCCGCCACTTGGCAGCAAGTTGCCCTAGCACATCGGAATCGTTGAGATGCTGTTGGATGAAGTTGTCCAAAGTTTCACCCTCCACCCACTCCATCTTAACAACTGGAAACCACTGCCCACGAACTCGAATACCGTTCACTATATATTCGAATTCCACCAAGTTAGGTGATGAAAAGGTTTGAAAATGCTGACTTAGCAGATCGTATCGGCGCTCTTGGTCAGCTACCGGTCGCAAAAAGCAACGTACAGCACAGGCATCACGCCCATTTGGGATTTTGAACACGCAAGCAAAATTACCTGAGGAGACCTGAGGTAAACCCAGTTTGTTTCGACTTGCTTGACCTCCCTTTAAATCAGGATGGCTAAACGAGATATACGGGTTTTGGACTGCTTCTTGATAATCAAGAGGCGTGGGCCAATTCATCTTTTGCTTTTCCTTTGTAAGGCTTCAATATACCGGATTGGCAATAATAACAACAGTGGCCTATCCTACCACAACAATAACAACTGTCATATCATCGTTACGTACCAAGCCCTCACTACGTATCCGTGTTGCCAGTTCTTCGAACTCGCCTTTATCTTCAATCCTAGAGAGCACGGACCACGGTTTTGTGTCTCTTTCCCACCAAGTAAGAAACCACTGAGCAAGAGCGTCGGTACAAAGTAGGAAAATATCCCCAGAGCACCAGTTCCCCCTTCTAATCCGGACATTTTCCCAGACAACATGATTCTGATACGGATTACTGCAAAGAAGCTCAGGGGTGTTATTGAATTCGTTCGCTTGACTAAACGGAAACGCCATCTTCAATTGGTTATTCTGGACCTGGAACAGTACAGAATCACCGATAGCTATGGCCCGCCAACGCGGCCCCCCAATTGTAAGTGTGCTATCTAATTCCAGCCCTAGGAATGTAGCGAAAGCGCCCCTTCGAGTCTTCTCCTTTGAATGCCAAGGAAGTGCTTTCCAATCAATGCCTTCCTGCCAAGCATTCTGCAAGGGTGTTAGCCACTCTAAAATACGGTCTTTCCTACATTTTCCTCTTCCTGTCCCCCTCAGACAACCAGGATTAGCCACAAACCCAGTCACAAGGAGTTGAGCCCATTCTTTAGCGAAATCCGATTCTGTAGCCCCATCGGCGACGGCAAAGCAACCATGCTCCGTGCTAATGGCAAAACCGTCTTCGTACTCCTGAGCCGAGTTTCCCTTCTTAACGGTCCAGAGTCCCTGAGCGGTAAGCCGCATAATTTATGACGTCCAACTAGCGTAGCTGACTGCTACTGGGTCTCGTTCCAATATCTAAGAACGTGATCAATTCTACAAGGTCGGCGTTGAACACGAAGCCACGCGCCTGATCCTTAATCTCGATACCATCTTTCTGCAATTCTTCCTGTGCAGCGAGACGTATATTGTCTGGCACAATACTAGACGTCTTAAAAAGCATCTGAGCAAACTCATCTGGTAACCCTCTATCTGTGTCTGGAAAGCGCACAGGTTTCGCAACCTGGGAAGAGATGTGGCAGTTATAGAGTAGTACATTGCCGTCGTCAGTAGCGAGATTCATAAGCCTTTGAGCAGGTCCTATCGGGTTACCGTCGGTTGCTTCACCATCCGTAATATTAATGACGATGGGCGGATAGGCCTTAGGATGCCTTTGCACCCATTCAGTCAAGATTCGATGGGCACGTTCCAGCGCCTCACACATAGGCGTGCCTCCCTCAGCAATGGGGTCAAACCAAACAGGGAAATCCACCTCTGTTTTCACGATACCACCAGCTCCGTCTGGTTCCTTCTTTTCGCGCTTTTCCATTCGAACTGGATGTTCTGCTACCTCACTGATTGAGATCAAGTCACGTCCCGCTAGATCACCGCCAAAAGCTGGGCTAACGCACCCTCCATAGCCAATGACTCCCATCTCAAAGTAATCGCGGACGGCCCCAGACTTGCTACACTTGATGATTAGATTTTGCATCAGTCTGTTGATGACATCAGCCACTCCTTCTGCCTTCTGCTTTGCCTCACTGACAAACTGGTCACTCATCGATCCAGACTGGTCAATGAGGAAAAGAAAGCAACTGGGGTTCGCTCTACCGATTTCTGCTGTGTAGGCCATACCATTCCCTCCTCTCTTGATTGAATTTTGATCTACCATTGATTCCATACTTCTATGAGTCTGATCAGGGGCAAACACCGCCTGTATATTATACCACTGTGAAGCCATTGATAGACTCTTGTTATATACATACCCAAAGGACTCCGTTTGGTAATACTTCTTTTACATTTGTAGTGGCGCGAGTCCGAAATGTGAAAAATCAGGCTAATGAAATGATCAGAACCTCACCTATACTTGACCCTTACCGCCACAATTGGGACATTTAATCTGCCCCGATCCCCCACAGACACCGCAGGTTACATTACCCAGGACGCCCACTAATTGCCCCGTACCTCCGCACCTTTCGCATTTGATTGTGCCTTTGCCATGGCATGTAGGACACGTCATCTCATCTCCTCCTTTTTAATTTGGATTTCAATTTCCGTTTACGGTAACATGCTTTGTCCTCCTGGTCAATTCTCTTGCTCATCATTTCGAATCTGAGGCATTTTGCATCTAGGAGGTTTCAAAAAACCGAACTTGCTCCCCAAGCAGGATTCGAACTGCTTCCCAAAGCGTGCATTTTACCTGGACAATTCTTTGGCAGCAAGGGGAAAAACCGAAGTGACCCAAGCCATTGAACAACTCGCCCATTTGTTGCTTTTTACGAGACGCGGCTATGGTATAGCGGTTTCAGATGGCTTTACCGTTTATTGATTTGTCAGGATTAGACTTTAGCTCCCATCTCAGCGATAAGCGTAGAAGCTGGACCGCTGCTACTTCAACCCAGATTATCATGTTCGCCACCAGAATTCGCTCATACAAACCAAACCAGCTCGCTTGGTCAGGCAGGCATAAGAACACCATCGCAAGAGCCAAAGCTAAAATACCGACAACAAGCGTATAGACAGAAATGTTTTTCCAATTCGGGTCGCTCCTGAGGCTAGGTGTGAGCAGCAGAATAGCGATAGGGAATAACCAGAAAACGGCATAAGCTGTCGCTGAGTGGATTATTCCTTCAATAGTACGCGCAACTCCAGCGGGGTCAGTGCGAAAAGCACCAATCACCAGCAGCCCGAAGCCGAAGAAAACAAAAAGTCCAATACTGAGATGGAAGCCCCGTGCTCTACGAATATTGAAAAGGAGCCCGGCTACAA
>CAZQDF010000046.1:0-9045 GCA_964592065.1 uncultured Dehalococcoidales bacterium
ATCAGCATCGAGAGCGTACCTAGATGAGGCTTCTGGAACTACTTTTGTTTCATCGCCTTTCCGTAATTCTACTATAAGATTCTTTAAGAATTCAAAAATGTCCTGCTCATTCACTTTTAGTTTCCTTCTTCAGCTCTTTTCATCTCCTTGAGGCGCCTCCTGTCTATTTTTTTCCCGAGCCAGTCTTAGGTATGTTATCTACAAATTCAATTTTACGAGGCAACTTATAATCAGCTAAGCTCTGGAGACAAAAATTGCGTATTTCTCCCTTGGTAACACTCTGTCCTTCCTTGAGTACTATAAAAGCTGTTGGTATTTGTCCTCCATGCTGATCATTGACGCCGACATATGCTGCTTCAGCTACACTTGGGTGTCTCAGAAGCACACTTTCAACCTCCGTGGGTTGAATCTTAATTCCAGCCGAGGTTACGATAATAGACGATTTCTTCTTTATATATTCCAGATAGCCATCTTTGTCCAACCTGACTAAATCCCCAGTATAAAACCAGCCATTCTTGAGAACTTGGGACGTAAGGTCGGGCATCTTATAATAGCCCTTCATTGTCCAAGGAGCCTTAACAACTGCCTCACCTATCTCACACTGAGGAACTTCCGCACCATTGTCATCTAGTATCTTGATTTCGCAAGCTGGATTACCTGCTGTCCCCAGTCTGCGGTTACGAGTAGTACCCAAAGAAACGACTGGATGTTCTGTAAGGCCATACGCTTCGCAAAAGGTTACACCAAGCTTATCTTCAAGCCTTTTCGCGAGATAGGGAGAAGCCTTTGCCCCACCTGTGAATACTACTCGCAGCGAACTGAGAGCATAACTCTTGAGAACATTATCATCTATACTCGCCAAGGCCTCATACATAGCGGGTACACCACAAATAATCGTACCTCTTTCCTCATTCACAGCCTCCAGAATAGCTGTAGGAGTAAAACGGGGAATGATTACTATGGTGGACCCGCATAGAATCGAACCAAGTGCAGCACCACATAATCCCAAGAGATAGAAGAAGGGGATTGGGTTTATTATAACATCTGCCTTATCCTGCTCTATACCCGATGAAAGTAAAGCAATAGCTCCAGTGAGAGAGGCATGAGTATGGACAACTCCATTTTGTTTCCCTAGAACCCCCAAGGCATATACGATAGCCGTCTCGTCCTCTTCATCTATATCAATAACTGGTAAAATGGAAGAGCCGTTCGCCATTATTTCGACGTAGGAATCGCTATCAACGTCGATTACACGTTTCAGCGATGGAATAGTGGACAAGTACGAGGCAAGCGGTTGAGAAAATTTTTTTTCCGTTAGCAATATCTCAAAATCAGAATCTTGAAGGAGGGAAGCAAGCTCAGGTGCCGTAAGCATAGAATTGAGGATTACTGTTATGCCTGCAGCCTTAACAATTCCAAAATAGTTAATCAGCCATTCGGGGCTATAAGACATTAAGATAGCCACATGGTCTCCTTTCTTCACGCCTAGCCCCATAAGAGCATTTGCTACCCTACTGGAGGCCTCATTTAACTCGTGATAAGTAACTCTTCGTGAGCCAAGAACGACAGCCGTCTTTTGTGGAACTTCACCGGCAGTTTTCTCTAGCACTTGTTTAATATCCATTCTCTCCCCCTTCAAACTTAGCCGCGCGGCATTTCCCTAAGCAGGACCGACAATCCACTTTGTCCTGTGAGCCCATACTTCCTTCTCTTCTCAGTAGGGGTTGCCTCTTCGGTTCAGTCGATAAAATCCTCCACCCTTCCTCCTCTGGAAGTAAAGCTAACCCTCTTTTCCTACGATAGCACGCCAGACAATAAGCTTCATTATTTGTGCTATCCCAATAACGTCTTTCAATTGCTGCTCCGAGAGATGTTTAAGCGCAGACTATTTCGGGTTGGCTCACCCCTAGCTACTTAGCTGCCTCAGCTAAGAGGTCCGGGCATTTAACCCAATCGGATACCCATACCGGCTGGCCGTTCGTTATTTGCAGCATCCTTATGGACATAGAGCCGCGCCGCTCAGTTGGAGAAAATGTTACTGGAGGTATAATCCCACCCATATCCAGGCCTTTGATACTTTCCAACGCCTTCCATACCGCAGCACCATCCAGCTTGTCGTAGCCCACATCATCTAGAGCTATCCGTATTCCCTCGCAACCTATTCTCGCTATGTTCCATCCCCACAAATAGGTCGAGGAAGGCTCAACTTCTCCGCGGGATTTCTCCTGTACCTCCTTCGCCAGCTTAACCCCGGGCATGCCTTTGTCCTGCCACATAGCAGTGCATTGCAAGCCTAGCGTGCCCTCGGCAGCTTCCCCAGCCATTGGAATAAGTTCCTCCATTCCAGTTTGGAAGCCGGGTACTATAGTCATTTTACCACCAGCCGCTGTACTGAGCCCCAGCCTGTAAGCATCCTTCAGCATTACTGAAACAGGCGCGGCAATAATGTTGCTGAATATGAAATCGGCATCAGCATCACCAAGCCTAAGAAGCTCAACGGTTGTATCCGTAGGCATAAACGGTATGAACTCCGTGCCCACAATCTCCACACCCTTTGATTCGGCATAAGGTATAGCTGCGAGGGGTCCTCTTCCGAAGGGATTATCCCAGGCCATCAGAGCCACCCTAGGGGGACGTGGCTCCTGCCACCATTCATCAACCAACCAATCTATGAAACCGCCAAACATGGAAGTATAATCGACCCTATCGACAAATATAGGGCCCGCGGGATAGACGGCAGGCACACTCACTGCGACAGACATACTGGGTATCTTATCCTTCTCCCAGGTGGGTCTCAGTCCCTCGTTATATGGAGAGGCCGAATTGATCGTCAGGACTACCCCTTCCTCTTTAAACCTTTCATAAGCAGTGATTGCTTTGGGCAGCGAATAGGCACAATCTACCCATAGTGGCTCTATCCTTATTCCGTTGATTCCCCCTTCTTCGTTGAGATACTCTATGTAATCCATGTATGCGTTACCGACAGGTATGACTGTGGATGCTATAGGACCTGTAAACTCGGCAAAGATCCCTATCTTTATTGTCCTTCCTTCTCCTATCTCTTCCTCTGCCGGTTTCGGGGCGCAGGCACTGCTCAAGGGAAGCAGCAATAATATCAAAACTACCGATATTATTAAACCCAACTTGCTAATAGCTCTTCTACTCATTCTCTCCTCCTATAAAAAGATAATACAAATTTTTGTCAACCTCTTTCTTCTTCATCCCAATTTATTTTTGGTCACGGTTCATCCTCCTTTTAGTATTTCAAATACCGTGTCAGCATTTAGTCAGTCGCTAACATTGGTATCACTCCCTTCTAGGTTAAGCCAACCATCTTTTCCTTCTCTTATAATGCTTTACCTCGTGATAACTTTTTCTCCCTCCTATTTCACTTAGGCCCATATAGAATTCCCGAACATCTTCATTCCCCCTGAGCTTAGCAGCAGGGCCATCAAGGACGATTCTTCCGTTCTCCATTACATAGCCATGCTCAGCAAGGGAAAGAGCAGCCACGGCATTTTGCTCCACAAGAAGAAAAGCAGTGCCCTCCTCGGCGTTTATTCTCCTCACTATCTCAAAAATCTCTTTTACCAGTACAGGAGCAAGCCCCAAAGATGCTTCATCAAGCATTACAAGCTTAGGTCTTGCCATGAGAGCACGACCGAGCACCAGCATTTGCTGCTCCCCGCCGGAGAGATAACCGCTCGTTTGGTTATGCAGGTCTTTAAGTCTTGGGAAATAATCATAGACCATATCTAGCTGTCTGTTTAATCTGGAACCAAAGCCGCTGGAGTAAGCACCTACCTTTAGATTCTCCTCGACAGTGAGATGCTCTAATATTCTGTGACCTTCCAAAACCTGAATTATCCCTCTCTTTACTATCTCTTCCGGAGGGAGCTTATCAATCCTCTTCCCTTCAAACTCGATGTTTCCGTCGGTTACCTCTCCCTGTTCTGTCTTAAGCAACCCCGATACTGCCTTAAGAGTTGTACTCTTGCCTGCCCCATTAGCACCGAGCAAAGCCACAATCTTACCTTTATCCACTTCCAAGGAAATGCCCCTCAGAACCAAAATAACACCTAGATACTTAATCTCAAGATTGTTTAACCTCAACATGATTTATCCCCTTGAAATTTCATAATCTAGTAAGAGAACGGATGGAGTCGGTACCATGTTTTAAACATCTCCCACCTATGATATAGTCCCCTGGGCTCAAGGATGAGGAAGAGAATAATCACCAATCCAAAAAACATCAAGCTTAGGGAAGCGAAAATAGTCTCACTTATACCGGGGAATGTTGTAGCGAGAGCAGGGCCAAGGGAGGCCACTGATTCATCTAGAAGTTTTATAAAGGCAACACCGAAGATCATGCCCGTAACACTCCCCATACCCCCAACGATTATCATGCCCAGATACCATACGGAATCCATTAACCCAAAGTGCCCCGCATGTATCACGGTGAGATAATGAGCCCATAGGGAACCAGCGATGCCGGCATAGAAAGCGCAAATAAAGAAAGCCAGAAGCTTATAATGGTACAAATTAACACCCATTATTTCAGCTGCCAAGTCATTGTCTCTGATAGCAATCCAGGCTCTCCCTGCCTTTGTCCTGACTAGATTCTTAGCAAAATAAAGCATTATTATCATGACAGTCAGGATAACGTAATAGTATGACCTTGCACTTTCAAAAGTGAAAGCTCCTATGCTGGCTGGCACTACTGTCATCCCAGTTGTTCCGCCGGTTATGCTCAGGTGCTTTATTCCCCATAAGATAATAAACTGAGCTGCCAAAGTGCTCATTGCTAAGTAAAATCCCTTGACCTTCAAAGCGGGAAGACCAAACAGGAGACCGATTAACCCTGCCATGATTCCAGCGCTAGGTAAGGCAACCAAGAAAGGGAGTCCTAGCTTAGTGGTTAGAATGCCTGAGGTATAAGCACCTACGGCCATGAAAGCAGCTTGACCAAGGGATATTTGTCCGCAATACCCGGTGAGGAAATTTAAACCCTGAACACAGATAATTGTAATGGCAATAATACTAAGTACGCTTAGCCAGTGCCCCCCGGCAAATAAGGGAAAGCAGAGGAGAAAAATGAGACCAACTATGGCCCATGCTCGCTGGGCAGGTGTTCGAGCAATGCGCAAATCCTGCTCATACTTAACATCAAAGGTTCCACAAGGCCGCATTGTCGTCGCTCGCTATACCCTTTCTATCCGCTTTAATCCAAAGATGCCGTAAGGCCTGAATAATAGGGCGATAACCAAAACTACATAGGGAAAGATTTCCCTAACACCTCCACCCACCAGGGGATCTATATAGCCAGCCGCCAGACTCTCCAATACGCCTATAATTAAGCCCCCGACAATTGCACCACCGATGGATTCCAGACCACCAATCAGTGCTGCTGGGATAGCCTTAAGGCCTATTTGCCCCAAAGTGAAGTTAACGCCATTAATGGTGCCTAGAAGGATCCCCCCTACCGCAGAAACCAAGGTGGCAATGGCCCAAATAAGACCAAAAACCAAGGTTACCCTTACTCCTGAACTTCGTGCCACCTGCTGATCTTCAGCAGTTGCTCTCATGGCCAACCCGTACCTTGACCTTCGGAAGAAGAGGGTGAAGGCAGCAAAGGTTAGCAACGCTATGACGAAGCCGAAAAGATGTTGCTGGGAGAGGGTGAAACCCATGAAATTTATTCCACCCATAGGTATAAGAGACGGGTAAACTTTCCAAGCTCCTCCCCATATCAGGGTTACGAGACCACTCAGGAAAACAGAGAGAGCTAAGGTCATCATGATAACTGACAGGATGGGTTGACCAAGCATGGGGCGTAGGGCAGTGCGCTCTATTGCGAAACCAATGGCTATGGCGAATGCGAAAGTGAGCAAAACACTGGCCCACAGTGGCATATGAGCTTGCACTAACATCGCCCAACAAAAGAAGGCACCTAACATCAGAAGCTCGCCCTGAGCAAAATTGAAAATTCTGGTTCCCTTATAGATCAGCACAAAACCAATCGCTACTAGCCCATATATTCCCCCTACCATCAACCCGGTTAACAATAGCTGAACAAAGGTGTTCATTTATCTTTCTCTTCCAAGCCTAGTCCAGGGATTTTATGTTTACGCTAGTGGTTATCTTGCCGGTCCTGCCATCTCGATATCTGACATAGGCCTCCGCAGTTAGGTCTTTCTTGTTGCTGTATATGGCGTCCACCAATTCCCTATACTTGTCCTCCATAAATCCCCTTCGCAGTTTTCTTGTTCTAGTCAGCTCGGCTTCATCAGGGTCAAATTCCTTATGCAAATTAACAAATTTCTTTACCTTTGCTGTGCTGGGAAGTGACTCATTCGTTTTCTCTACCTCTTTCTGAATTAAATCGCAGACCTCAGCTTTCTGGGAGAGGTCAGTAAAGGTAGTGTAAACTACTTTATGGTCTTCAGCCCATTTACCAATGTTCTCATAGTCTATAATTATTACCGCACTTATATAGGGTTTATCTTTGCCGCCTAAAATCATGGCGTCTTTTATATAAGGACTAAATCTTAAAGTGCTTTCGATGAATTGCGGAGCAAACCTTTCACCATCAGGAAGTTTTAAAAGCTCGGAAACCCTGTCCATAAAAATAAGATGCACATCTTCATCAAAGAAACCAGCATCCCCGGTATGAAACCACCCATCCTTTAATACTTTGGCCGTTTCTTCAGGATTCTTATAATACCCCTGGAAGACTCCTGGGCTTTTGACTACGATTTCCCCATTTTTTATCTTCACATCAGCCCCGGGAGGGGGTTCTCCTAATGTATGCGGCTTAATATAATCCCTGTGTCCTGCAATTACCCCAGCTTCAGTGCTTCCATAGACTTGCCTTAATCCCAATCCTAAAGCACCTATGAAGCTAAAACTTTCCGGGCTTAGCACTGTCCCTCCTGTATAGGCAATCCTAACCTTGGAAAGCCCTAACTTATCCAAGAGCGGCTCAAAAAGCGCTACCCAGGCAAGTTTATACACGGCTTTCCAAAAAAAACTTGCCTCTTTACTCTCGATGTTTAGTTTGAACATTTTTTGGCCTATGGGTAAGCAAAGTCTATAAATGAACCTTTTGATGGCTGCCGTATCGGCAATTTTCACTTGTATTGTCGAGGCTGTGCTCTCCCACAATCTAGAACCGTAAAAAATAATGGTAGGGCCTATTTCTCTAACGTCTTCCTTCACAGTTCCAGCCTCCTCGGCAAAATTCGTCGTCATGCCCAGATAAGGTCCTCCAGCTATTCCATAAATCTGCTCCGTCATCCACGCTGGGGACATATAACTGAAGTACTCGTCCTCCTCCGTCAATCCCTGAGCACCCAAATAAGACTTGGTGCTGAAGAGCAAGTTTTCATGGGTTAGCATTGCTCCTTTTGGCACGCCTGTGGTGCCGGAGGTATACAAAATAAGGGCTAAGTCATCACCTTTGCCCTTAGCAATATTTTCCTCAAAAACCTCACCATGCTCTTCTTCATACTTTCTCCCCTGCCTTAAAACCTCCTCCCAACTGATTAAAATAGGCTCCTCGTAGTTCCATAACCCCTTAGGATCCCAATAGATTATCTTCCTTAAATTAGGGAGCGCATTTTGAACCTTGAGGAGTTTATCAACTTGCTCTTGGTCGTGAGCCAGAACGAATGTTGACTCGGAATGACCCACGGTGAATTCTATCTCAGCGTGCCCGGCATCACTATATAACGGCACCACAACTCCGCCGGCAGCCTGAGCGGCATATTCGGCCACATAATATTCCACATCATTATCTCCGATGATAGCGACCTTTTTTGCGGGCTTTAACCCCAAGCTCACCAACCCCAGCGAGAAATATTTGACATTCTCGTAGTAGTCTTTCCATGTATATTCGTTCCATATCCCTAAATCCTTGCGGCGCATGGCAACCTTCTTGTCCTTATATTTTTCATAAGCCTGTTTCAATAGTTTGGGCAGTGTATCTGATTCAGTCATCCTATCTCCAAAACCTCTCCGGCTTACCGAGCAGCTTCTTCTGCACCTAAGTAAGCCTTGATCACATTAGGGTTAACTTTAATCTCGTTCGGGGAGCCTTCAGCGATTTTCCTTCCGAAGTCAAAGACAACTATCCTATCTGCTATATCCATAACCACGCCCATATCATGCTCCACGAGGACAATAGGAATACGCCTTTGCTCATATATGTCAATGATAAACCTTGCCATGTCCTCCTTCTCCTCCACATTCATTCCAGCCATGGGCTCATCCAAAAGTAGAATCTTAGGCTCCTGAGCTAATGCCCTACCCAAGTCCACCCGCTTACGCTGTCCATACGGCAAAGTCCCAACGACTTTCTTCCTTATCGACTGCATCTCCAAAAAAGTGATGACTTCTTCCACTCTCCTGCGATGCTCAATTTCCTCTCGAAGGGCTTTACCAAAGTAGATAGCTCCCCAAAAAGGATTTTGCTTCAAAAGGATGTGCCTGGCTGCCATCAAATTATCTAAAGTGCTCATTCTTGTGTAGAGTTGGATATTCTGGAAAGTCCGAGAAATGCCAAGCTTGGCAATTTTATGAGACGGGAGATGAGTGAGGTCTTGCCCCTCAAAGTAGATTCTTCCCTTCTGAGGATGGTAGAACCCGCTTATACAATTTATCAGGCATGTCTTTCCTGCTCCATTTGGTCCAATAATAGCTAAAATCTCAAGCCCTTTGACTTCTACATTCATATCGATGAGTGCTCCGACACCGCCAAAGGCAAGATAGATTCCTTCCGCTTTCAGCTTCGCATTTTGCTCTTTCACTTAGCGCACCTGACTCTCGGATTCCACAGCTATGTTTCCACTACACAGCAATTGATTCACTTCCGGATGTTAGCTCCCCAAGCTGTTCAAAATAGGCGAATGGTTGCCTTTCTTCATCTCTGAATTTATAAGGGCATTAGCCACACTAACTTAGAAGCTTTGTCTAACTCCTGATAGCTAACCCTTCGAGAACCAAGCACGATAGCCGTTTTCTGAGGCATCTCTCTAGCGGTTTTCT
>CAZQDF010000047.1:0-9035 GCA_964592065.1 uncultured Dehalococcoidales bacterium
ATAGGAGGTCAGAATGGCAAACTTAAATCAGCTCAATGAGGCGCTAAATAAGTATGTGCGGCCTCAGACATCGCCAGTGGCAGTCAGAATGGTGACTTCACAGGAGGAGCTGCCAGAGCGAGTAAGGTTCCCCAAGCGAGACATGGGCTTGCTTATGCCACTATGTCAAGGTATGTCGCTTGCCCGACGGTATGGGTTCATCGTTGCTATGGGCGTGGAGGATATGAACTGTGGCATATGCCCGCTTGTCCTCGGCTTTCTTCCTCTCAAGAAGCGCTTTCTTGATGGCGACTTCTTTGTTCCGCCTCTGCCCTCGCAGGAGAACCGCGCCAGGTTCGTACGGAGCTTGAAGCCACTGGAGTATGGGAAGTACAGGTATGTTGTTATGGCTCCTATCCACAGAGCGCCCTTTGAGCCCCATTTTGTAGCGATATATGCCAGCCCTGCGCAGATTGCGAGGTTAGCAGAGGGAGCAGCATTTATGACTGGCAAGTCTCCACAGGCCTCGGCAGGACTAGCATTAAGCTGTGCCTCAATATTTGCCCAAACCATATTGGAGGACAATTATCAAGCTGTCGTTTCGGGCTCCGGGGAACGGCTTGTCGCGCTTGTCCAGGACTGCGAGATGGTGTTTACCGTCCCAGCTAGCAAAATAGATGAACTGATACAGGGACTCACTGAGAGCGAGAAAACTGGCATTTTCAGGTATCCCTTCCCCGCCTGGCTCAGGTTTCAGGTTGAGATGCCCGAGGACCATCAGAAAATAATAGAATATTCATCTCAGGAGGGTGAGTAGAGAGCGCTGATAGACGCTGTCCAAAGACTATGTCACTGCAGAAGGAAAGTGCCACGTTTTGCGAAGGGAATGCCCTAAAGCAGCGATTCCCTTTAGGTTAGCGTAAGACTGTGTAAAACTCCGGGGGAGGTGGTTAAAGCTTTGAAAGGACGCTTAGCTTTTCCAGAATGCGAAGAGGCTGAAAGGGAAAGCCGCCAATGGCAGGAGCCCTCATCCTAAAGTCTTTGCTCTTTGTATTGTTTAGCTAGCTTGAGATAAGCGCCTGGGTTGCTTTGGTTCAAGTTTGCGTTAGCAATCTTGTTGTGTTAGATTTACTGTCTAAATTTATATAGAATGTTCTTGTGTTTCCAGTTAACTTCACCACAAAATAAGAGGGTTATAGAAAAATGACTCAATTAGAACTAGCTCGAAAAGGCATTGCTTCACCTCAGGTAAAGCATGTGGCTGAAATGGAAGGGGTGGAAATAAATTTTGTTTTGCAAGGATTGATTGATGGAACAATCGTAGTTCCAGCCAATGCTAATCATATGAACCTGCTCCCCTGTGGCATAGGTAAAGGACTAAGAACTAAAGTCAATGCTAACATAGGCACTTCACCTGACTTTTGCGATACAGATGCAGAGCTGAGGAAATTACAGGCTGCCATTGATTCTGGTAGCGATACAGTCATGGACCTGAGTACTGGGGGGGATATTTCAGGTATCAGGAGAGCTATCATTACTTCTAGTCCTCTACCTGTAGGCACCGTGCCTATCTACCAAGTCGGCATCGAAGCTATTGAGAGGCATGGAGCTATCGTGGACATGACAGCCGATGAGATTTTTGATGTAATCGAAGAGCAAGCCCAGGATGGCGTTGATTTTATGACTGTTCATTGCGGAGTAACTCAGGCATCTGTGGCACGGCTAAAAAATCAGGGTAGAATAACAGACATAGTGTCTCGGGGAGGTGCCTTCCTTACCGGCTGGATGCTACATAACGAAGAGGAAAATCCTTTATATCAATATTATGACCGCTTGTTAGACCTAGCACGTAAATATGATTTCACTTTGAGTTTGGGCGATAGCTTGCGTCCAGGATGTCTGGCCGATGCCACCGACAGAGCTCAGGTTGAAGAGCTAATCATCATCGGCGAGCTAGTAGAGCGTGCCCGAGAAGCTGAAGTTCAAACTATGGTAGAAGGCCCGGGGCATTTACCATTGGACCAGGTAGCTACTAATGTTCAATTAGAAAAGAGCCTTTGCCATGAAGCGCCTTTCTATGTCCTAGGCCCTCTGGTGACCGATATAGGTGCTGGCTATGACCATATTACCGGCGCTATCGGGGGCGCCATTGCCGCTGCTGCTGGCGCAGACTTTCTATGCTATGTTACTCCGACAGAGCATCTTTCCCTTCCTGATGCGCAAGATGTAAAGGAAGGGGTGATTGCCTCTCGCATAGCTGCCCATGCTGGCGACATTGTTAAGGGTGTGAAAGGTGCCAAGGAGTGGGATGAGAAAATGTCTAAGGCTCGCAAAGCTCTCGATTGGGAAGCTCAGGCTAAACTATCTCTAGACCCGGAACTTTCGCGGCAAGTCCATGGCAAGATTCCTAGTGCTGGAGCAACTTGTAGCATGTGCGGCAAATATTGTGCCATGGTGATAGTGGACAAATATTTAACTCGTCCTGCAGTCAAACACTAGATATCTAAGGTGAAGGCAGAGATAATCCCCATCGGCACAGAAATTCTATTGGGCAACATAATTGATACTAATTCTTCTTTTTTAGCCAACCAATTACCTTCGCTGGGAATCGACCTATATTTTATCTCCGCGGTAGGCGACAACAAGGAAAGGTTGCTCGGCACTTTGAGGAAAGCTTGGAGGAGAGCAACTCTTATTATTACTACAGGTGGATTAGGACCTACCCAAGATGACATAACCCGCGAGTCCATCGCTAAGTTAGTTGATGAAGAATTGAAGGTAGATGAGAAATTGTGGCGAGATTTGCAAAGCTTGTTCAGCCAACATCATTGGAGAATACCTCAAGGCAATATAAAACAGGCAACTATTATCCCCTCAGCCCAAGCAATTTCCAATTCTGTGGGCACAGCTCCCGGCTGGTGGCTTGAGAAAGAGAATCATATAGTTGTGGCTCTACCTGGGCCAGCAGATGAGATGAAAATAATGTGGGAAGAAGGCATTTTGCCTAAATTGCAACAGAGAGTAACTGGAGCAGTTATTATCTCCAGGACAATCAAGACCTTCGGGCTGGCTGAAGCCAGGATAGACGAGCTGTTAGCTCCCTTACTTCGGCTACCCAGCCCTACTTTAGCCACTTACATCAAGCCAGATGGTGTTCATTTGCGTGTTACAGTTAAAGCACAGGGAGAAATGGAAGGAAGACAGATGATTGCTCAGAGGGAGGCAGAAATTCGCGATATTATCAATCCTCATATTTGGGGGATAGATGACGATACTCTCGAGTCCGTTGTTGGAGCATTGCTCAAAGCCAAAAGCTTAAGCTTAGCTACAATGGAATCCTGCACTGATGGGCTTCTAAGCGATTCTATCTCCAATAGCTCGGAGGGTTCAGCTTATTTTATAGGGGGATTGGTAGCTTGCTGCGACGAAGCCAAAGTAGCTTTCGGCGTAGATTCTTACACCATAAAGCACTATGGCAAAGGAAGCAGCCAAGAAGCTCAGGCGATGGCTGAAGCAGCACGCAAGAATTTGAGAGCTGATTTCGGCCTGGCTATTAGTGGTAGCATAAATCCGAATGAAAATTCAGGCAATGTGTTTATTGGGCTGAATAGTGACAAACTTAAGCGAATCACTGCCCATACCTTCCTCGGAAATCGCTTGAGAATAAAGCAAAGGGCGGTTTATGCCGCTCTTTTCGAATTAAGAAAAGCACTGCTAGAGGAGGTCTGATGCATCTGATTATTGATGGCTATTCCAGTAATCCAGAAATTCTCCAGAATGAGGATTATCTGCGTAACTGGCTGGAAGCTTACCCTTCCATGATTGGCATGACCAGGATTTCAGCACCATATGTTCTCAAATACGCAGGTTCAGAGCTTGAGGATTGGGGAATATCAGGATTTGTTTTTATTGCTGAAAGCCATATTGCTGTTCATACCTTTGTGGAGCGAAATTACATCAATATAGATATTTTTTCCTGCAAGGATTTTGATACTGATAAAGCAGTTGAGGATTTTCAGCAAGGATTCCATTTATTTAAATCGCGAACTTGCTTAATTGATAGAGAATGGCAACTCACAGAAGCTGCAGCTAGCAGCCCGCTGAATTTTATCAGCCATGGGGAACCACGGTCGTCACCCTGAGCAAAGCGAAGGGCCTAGAGATTCTTCGCCTGCGGCTCAGAATGACATTTGGAGGGCTTTGAAGAAAGAGGAGAGATTCCTGCCACCACGAGTTTTCGCTGGATTGACACCACCTTACTCAGATTTGGAAAAAGCCAAAGTGGTGATTTTACCTGTCCCCTATGACGGAACCACAGAATGGCGAAGCGGTACTCGCGATGGTCCACAAGCTATTATTGACGCCTCCCAATATTTGGAGCTTTATGATTTAGAACTAAATCGGGAGATACACGAAGTTGGTATTCATACTCTGCCCCAAGTAGAACCTGTAATGAGCAGCCCAGAAGACATGATTGAGAGGGTTTATCAAGTGACTAAAGGTTTAATGCAAAAGGGCAAATTCGTGGTAATGCTAGGCGGGGAACATTCACTCTCCCTGGGCACGGTTAAAGCTTTTAAGGAAGCATTCCCCAAGCTTTCTGTGTTACAGATGGATGCCCATGCTGACCTTCGTGACGAATATTTAGGAACCAAATATAGCCAGGCCTGTGTTATGCGTCGTATTTCTGAGCTTTGCCCCATTGCTCAGGTGGGAATACGTAGCCTTAGCTGGGAGGGAAAACAATTTTTGACCCGGCATAAGATGACGCCCTTCTATATGTCTAGATTGAGATCAGATATATCTGCTATCGAGCAGATAATGCGCTCGCTTAGTCAAGAGGTTTACGTGACTATAGATGTAGATGTTCTGGACCCTTCAATTATGCCTGCAGTAGGTACTCCTGAACCTGGAGGTATGCAATGGCAAGAGTTGTTGGACATAATAAAATCGGTAGCCCTTCGCAAGCATATAGTTGGTTTTGATTTAACGGAATTCTGCCCCGGGGAAGGTCCGATGGCTTGTGCTTTCCTCCTGGCTAAACTGGCTTACAAGCTTATTGGTTATGCTATGCCACAAGGATGAGAAACAGTATAGGTTTAGGTAAAATTTTTGGCATTCCACTACGCCTCCATTATACCTGGTTTATCATCTTTATTTTGCTAACCGTTTCACTGGTGGTTTACTTCCCAGGTGATTATCCTGTGGAGCAGAGAATACTCTCAGGTATATTAACTAGCGTTCTCTTCTTTGCTTCTATAATTGCCCATGAACTGGCTCACAGTGCCCTTGCTATTCATAATAACATCCCGGTTAAAGAGATCACTCTGTTTGTTTTTGGTGGTGTTTCTCAGATAACCAAGGAAGCAAGCCGCCCTAGAACGGAATTTTTGATAGCTGTAGTTGGACCGTTAGCCAGTTTAGCGATAGGTGGCATTTTTTATGGATTACATCTTTTACTGGAAGCACATCCACTTTTAGCCGCCTTTATGTGGTGGCTGGCTATAATAAATGTAATTTTGGCTGTGTTCAATTTAATCCCCGGCTTCCCCTTAGACGGGGGTCGAATGTTTCGCGCTATCGTGTGGCACAGAACTCATAATTACCAAAAAGCAACAAGCATTGCCACTAAGGTAGGACGAGGTATAGCTTACTTATTCATCGCTGGCGGCATCTTCATTATTTTTGCTTACCAGTCATGGCTGAATGGCTTATGGTTCATATTTATCGGTTGGTTCCTGCACGATGCTGCTAGAGCTAGTTACCAACAAGTTTTGTTGCGAGGTTCCCTTGCTGGTATCACAGTGCGCCACATTATGGACTATGGTTGTCCTCTTGTCGGGCTTGATTTCAATTTAAAGGATTTAGTCCAGCAATATATTTTGCCTACAGGGCGAACTTGCTTCCCTGTAACCAGGGAAGCTGTGCTAGAGGGCATGATCACTGTACAACAAATAGGGAAAATCCCTAAAGCCAAGTGGGATATCACATCAGTGCAGGATGTAATGACCCCAGCAAGTAAGCTAAAAATAGCCTATCCTGATCAGGATATCTTAACTCTGCTCCAGGAAATGAATAAAGAAATTGCCAATCACATACCAGTAATAGAGAGAGGAAAGGTCATCGGTATGCTAAACCGAGAGGATCTAAATCGGTTCCTTCGCACACGAGCTAATTTAGGAATGATGCGCTTAATTAATTGACAATGCTTGGGTTTTTGCGTTACCATTTACATCTTGGTGGAAAATATCTCCAATGACAACTCTACATTAGTTGAAGTAACTGCCGGTTTTCTGTTAAGTCTACCTCCACAAGATGGAGTAAAAACACAAACCGAAGTCTACAAATTTATCCGTTGGTTTGGCTTACATAGAAAGGTAGATGAGCTTAGCCCTGTTGATGTAGCTAGTTACGCTGAACAGATTACCCCATCGGCAGCAAAGCTGCTTAAGTCATTTCTTGTTTATATCTGTAAGAAGGGATTCACCAAGGCAAATTTATCTCCCCATTTACGAGCGAAAAGAGCATCCTCGAATATAACTGCTTCACGGCAGAGTTCCCAAGACCAAACTACTTTAACTGCGCAAGGTTATGCTGAGTTAGAGCTAGAACTAGCTAACCTGAAAAGTCAGCGCTCCAGCGTTATTGAAGACATGCGAAGAGCTGCTGCTGATAAAGATTTTCGAGAAAATGCTCCCCTGCAAGCGGCTAGAGAACAAAAGTCGCATTTAGAAGGGAGGATTGAGGAACTGGAAACGACCTTGAAATTTGCGAAAATCATTGATGGAAGCCAAGGCACAGTAAGGATAAAACTTGGAGATACTATAGTTCTTAATGATTTATCATCCAGCAAAGAACTCAGCTATGCCTTAGTTGATCCCCGAGAGGCAAATCCGACTAAGGGTAAAATCTCTGTTGCTTCACCCCTGGGCAAAGTGCTTCTAGATAAAGAAAAGGGACAGATAATTGAGGTTGCTGCTCCTGCGGGCATTTTCAGCTACCGCATCGAAGACATTCAACTGGGGTAGCACGGTGACTCCGAATATGAAACCATTACTGGTTATAGCAGCATTGTTCAAGGATGCTAGAAACCTACCGCTTGTCCATCCTTTCTGGGATCAGAAGCACCGCAATAGCCATCAGCTAACTTGCAGATTATCTGAGCCCCGCCAAAACATGAATCTTCCCCAACCATCTTAATTCTGTGACCCCGCTTGGTCAAATCTTCCAGAACATCTGGCTTAAAGCCAGGCTCAAAAGCTAGTTCCATATCTGGAAATACAATCCAGCGAGGAGCATCACAAGCTGCCTGCGGGTTTTGATGATAACCAAACATACGCAGCATAATCTGTGCATGACCTTGTGGTTGCATCGGCCCTCCCATTACCCCAAAGCTCATTAATGGCTGGCCATCTTTGGTCACAAACGCCGGAATGATGGTATGGAAAGGCCGTTTTCCTCCTTCAACCTGATTAGGATGATCTCTTTCCAGGCTAAAACATGCTGCTCGGCTTTGCAGGCTGATTCCAGTACCTGGCACTACAATACCTGAGCCAAAATCAAGATAATTGGATTGTATGAAAGAAACCATCATGCCAGTAGCATCGGCTGTACTTAGATAAACAGTGTCCCCATGCTTTGGGGTGCCGTAGTCTGGATTCCGAGCTTTAGCTAAGTCAATCAGCTTCGCTCGTTGGGATAAATAATCCGAGTTCAGCAAGTCTCTATAGTCTATGCCCATGCTACATGGGTCAGAAACATATCGATATGTATCTGCAAACGCCAATTTCATAGCTTCAATTTGGAGGTGTAAGCTATTCGCAGAGTCCACAGGATAGCCTTGAATATCCCAATGCTCAAGAATGCCCAACATAAGCAATGCTGCTATGCCCTGTCCGTTCGGAGGGATTTCATGTAACGTAACCCCACTGTAATTAATGGATATAGTTTCGACCCAATCAGCCTTATGGTCAGCTAAGTCTTTTTTGGTAATCAAACCTCCGGTAGCCATGGCATGAGCAACTATTTTGTCTGCCAGCTCTCCGTGATAAAAAGCTTCACCCTTTGTTTCTGCAATCCGTTCCAAGGTCTTCGCTTGAGCTTTAAATTCGAATTTTTCTCCTGCCTTGGGTGCTCTACCGTCGAATAAAAATGCTGCGGCAAATTCAGGAAAATCCTTATATTTTTGGGGGGCAAAACCCCACTTGTCAGCGATTATCGGGGAAACCAAAAAGCCGTTATAAGCATATTCTATTGCTGGTTCAAATAGGTTCTCAAAGGGTAAACGTCCAAACCGCTTAGATAGTTCTACCCAGGATGATACGGCACCAGGAATGGTTACTGAATTCCAACCCAATTGAGGCATAGATTCAAATTGAGAGAACTGTCTAAAGTCCCAAGCAGCGGGAGCTCGACCTGAAGCATTGAGGCCGTGTAATTCATGTCCATCCCAAATAATAGCGAAAGCATCGCTACCTATTCCATTCATGGTGGGCTCTACTACTGTTAAAGCTATAGCGGTAGCAATAGCAGCATCTACAGCATTGCCGCCTTTCTGGAGCATCTTTAAGCCGGCTTGGGCTGCTAAAGGTTGAGATGTGGCAACAATATTGCGGGCCATGATGGGCATACGTTTCGAGGCGTAGGGGAACTCCCAATTAAACTGTGTTATTCTAATCACCTCCTATACAGGCAGCCCAGCCAGCTCGGATTTCATCTAACCACCATATAGACGAGCTTAAAATTCATCTAATTCGTTTCGGCTTGTGCAATTCTACCAGCCCCTGTGATGGCTCTCAAGGCTACCATGCACCTCGGACCCTCCAAAGGGGGAATAGAAAAACTAGGTTCTTTAATCCAGGGGCATTCAAGTAGCGAAATTGTGTTGGGCACTTATCCACATGTATTGCCTGGGTTCCGAGAAGCACCATCTCGGCGGTTTGATCATCTTGTCGAATCAAGGGTAGTTCAGGCGGAGAATGTTTGCAAAGGAGACTGAATCAAAAGTCGGGGTGAGAGGATTTGAACCTCCGACCACCTGAACCCCATTCAGGTGC
>CAZQDF010000048.1:0-9022 GCA_964592065.1 uncultured Dehalococcoidales bacterium
ACACTCATCGGATTACCTCGATTAATTTTCTCAACTCTTTAATTCCTCCTTCCTAAATTCATTTGCTGGGTATCCTCAGTCCACCTTTCCCAGCACTTATAAGTCGGTATGCTCCATCCGTGGTCTTAATTAGTTCAAGAATATCTTTAGACATTTGCCCTCCAAATCCATTGACTTGCCTACTCATCCAGCCAGGGCAGAGCTCGCCAGCCTCAAGCTTTGCGAAATGCGAAGCATTTGGACGAACATAGTAAAGTCACAAAGCCTGGGCTAGATGAGGAAAATAAGCCTGCCTGCTGTAGGAACACAATTTACTTCTCCTTCATAATTAAGCTCCTTTTCAGAATCTTAGTTCAGTTTCAATCCATTCTCGAATTTTTTCCTTATCGGGAACAAAACCCATAGCTTTCACCTGGCCATTGACCACCAGAACCGGAGTCATTAGATATCCCATCTCCTCCGCCTTGCCTTTATAGGGCATAAGCTCGTTGTCCAGCTCCCTTGACCAGACTTGAGCTAGTTTTTTGATTTTTTCTCTATCAAAACTCATCTTAGCAAGGTCAGCTATATCATGAGCAGTACCAATCTTCCCGTATCTTTTTGCCTCTTCCGAATCCAGGGAGACGTGCCTGACCTCTACTTCGGTTGCTAATTGTTGAGCCACTTCCCTGGCAAGCTCGAAAGTTCTTCGACAGCGAACACATGGAGGTTCTGTTCCTATTACCAAAATTTCCATATTCCTTCCTCCTGGTATTTTTCGTTAAACAGGATACCACGACCTGCCTCGCTCTGGCACACAACCCTTAGTCCCTTTCATCTTTTGCTCCTTTCTAACGATAATCCTCAATGGCACATAATGTAATATTCTTTCCCATTTGAAGTCAGGCTTCCATTCATTCTCTGTTTGAAGAGCTTTACTCTTCTAGCAAGTGACATGAATAATAGCTGCAACCTTCTTTATTTCGCTAGGTTTATTAAATTCGTCTATTATATCTATTGTAATAGACCCCAGAATAGATGAATTTATTTTAGTCATCTTTAATACATCATCTCTTATTGAATTTTAATCCCTAATTCCTTCCCTTCCAAATCCGCTGGCTGGGCTACTTATTAGGTAAAGTTTACATCGTAATCGTAATTATAGCGCTTGCTGAATCAGAATTGTCCGCTTGATTTATACGGCTAACCACTTCATTACCAACAAAGGAAGAAAGTCCCTCATTACTCTTAGCACCATTAATGCTTTTGGGCTTTCTGAAATCGCTGAAGGCGGTTTAGGGCTGAAGCAGTAAAACCTGTGTTAGGCTAAGTTTGTCTTTGCCTTTTGTTTTACTAAATAACCAAAGTTCCTATGCAATAGTTCAAGTTGCTCTTTTCCTGACAAAGGAGATAGTTTCAGTTCAGCCTGTTTCTGTAGCTGACGCTTCATCTCCACAGCGTCGAATTTCTTACCACTCATAAAGCACCTCTCTTGGACTTCTAATTTCAATCACGGGGTATCCTAACTTTAGATTTACCGAATTTAATAAACGAATACGCTTTATGTTTACAATGTGTTTATAATTCCAACTTACCAGAATATCCACTCGCTCCACTGTTGCAATTGCCATATGGAGTGCGTCTGAAAGACTACTCTCTGCTACAACCCCTTCCTTAAGGTAAGCATTGGCAAGTGTAATTGACTCCTCATTAAGAGAAACGTATTCAATGTTGCCACTTGGGACCCTCGTTAGCGCACTCTTCACTTGTTGAGGGGCTTCCTCAAGTTCAAGCAATAGTACATCTGAAATAACTAGCTTTTTCCTTCTCGAGATGAACTCATCGAACAACTGCAAAGAGTATTCTTTAAATTCCTCGTCGAAACAATCTCCTATCACAGAGGTATCAATACACGCGGTCTGAAAGTGTTCATATTTACCTCCTCCAAATTCGGCTAGTCAAACTATCACTAGGCAAAAACGCAGTTTAATATGCTTATGTTTTATCACAAACATCCTAAGCTAATTATAGCTGCTTTGATATAATGCAAGCATGTGGCTGCTTTATATTAGCTGCGCCTGGGTAGCTGGCATCTTTTTAGGCTCGAAATTTGGCATGCCGCTGGTCGCCCTCTCCTTTGGACTTCTTCCCTTCTTACTAATCCCCCTTTTCCCTAGTAGCAGGAAAATCTTAATAGTAATTGGGCTATGCCTCTTAGCCCTTCTCGGTGGCATGCTTCGCTTCCCATCAAGCTTGCCTCAAGTAGATGAACATTCCCTCTGCTTCTATAACGATGAGGGAATGGTGGAGATTCACGGTATGGTGGCAGATGAGCCTGAGGTGAGAGGTACATATTGTCTGCTAAGACTTTCAGCCGACGAAGTAACTGTGAATGGCGGAAGGGAACAGGTATCGGGCACCGCCCTCGCGCGAGTACCCAGGTATCCTGCCTATCATTACGGAGATGTGCTCCAGGTAACTGGAGAATTGGAGACGCCTGCCCAATTTGAGGACTTTGACTATAAAAGCTACCTGGCCTGTCAGGGAATTTACTCTATTATTTATTATCCCGAGATAGAACTTCTGAGCCAGGGTGAAGGCTTAAAGCCTCTGCAATGGATGTATTCTTTAAGGGGGAGGCTTTCCACTTCCTTAGCTAGAGCGCTGCCTGAACCGCAAATATTGCTTCGTATAAGTGAACGGTCTGTGAACACTGAGCTAAGTTTGCCTTCAAGCTCTGGGGTAAGTTTCCGCTGACCATTGAGAATCATACTCAGATAACTCTTGCTAATACCTAGCTCCTTGGCTAATTTGTTTTGAGATTGACTTTGCCTACCTTGCTCTATCATGGTGATGTAACTTCTGGATACTCCTAGTTCTCTAGCTAATTCTGCTTTGGTCATCTTTAATCTCCTCCCTTAACGCTCTGATTAACTAATTTAGGTTAACATATCTGCCGTATCCTGTCAATAGTTAACGTAATTTGACAATCAGTCTAATTGATGATATGCTATTCACAAAACATAATGGGAGGCAAAATATGACAGAACTTCTAAAGATACCAGAAGCAGCAAAGAAGATGCATGTATCTAGGGAGACTATCTACGCTTGGATAAGAGAAGGCAAAATACAACCAGTTAGGACGCCAGGTGGTAGGTATAGAATACCTGAGGAGCAACTTATAAAACCAGTCCTAGAGAGTAAGGAGCAAGCTAGTGAATGAGTTGGTTGATTTGGATAAGTTCATTGTTCCCTTATCTAATTTACTGGTTGAAGTAGGATTTGACGCTGACGCTGTCAAGCAAATCTTAGCTCAAATCAAAACCGATGATGACATTGAGCACTTAATTTATCAAATCCAAGATTTCTTCAATACTAAGAAACTTGTTCTTGAGGCGGAGGCCAAGTTCTACGAGACTTTTCAGCAAGTTTACCCAGCAGTTATAGCACTACAGACCGCTTCAGGATTAACCAATGAGGCTGCCAAGACTTGCGTTTATTATGCTGTAGGAACTTATGGCTTGGAACAACTACAATCATATCCGATACTCGTTTTTCAAGGAGCGACTGGCACTGGGAAAAGTGGTGCCATGAAGGTTTTGGCACAGTTAGTGTATGAACCTTTTTGGCTAGGCACTAATTTATCAAAAGCTAGTCTTAGGGATAAGTTGGACAAGGCAAAGAATGCTACTGCCTTTATTGAGGAGGGAGATAGCGTTGCTGAAGACATTATTTCCAATAGATATGATAAGGAAACTGCTAAGACATCGGTAAAGAGGACAACGGGCACTGGATGGTTTGATACTTCAGTAACCTATTTTGGTGCCTCAATTCTGCATAAAAGAAAACCTTTCAACGATGCTGCTACTGCAAATAGAGCTATTGTAATTAAAACTAGAAATAAGCCAGGTAACTACCATGTGTCACAAGTCGCTGATAGCGTTAGAGACGGACTGAAACAATTGTATAGCCAATCGCTTCAGAAGTTGGCAGAGCCTCCTGATATGCCTATAGCAGGTAGGGCTGCCGATACTTGGAAGCCACTAATTGCTGTGGCTGCTACTTGTGGAGACATAGAGTGGCTAATGTATTGCCTAAAGGAGGCGAAGAAAGCCATGGATAAACTGAAACTAGGACAGGAGTTTGAGCCAGAAGCGGAAGTCCTTAATGCTCTGATAGCACTTTCTGGGAAGCGGATGGTTGAACTGAGTGAAATTAGAGAAAAGTTGGGGAAAGAATGCAATTGGCAGCCAAGTGCTTGGGCAATCGCCGACATGGTGAGAGACCTTGGTTTTGAAGTTAAGACCTCCCATGGAGAACGCAAAGTTACCATTGACAAGGAGCTACTAGCAGCCAAAGCTAAAGAGCTAGGCATTGAACTAGATACTGAGCCAGATATTAGCATTCGCAATCTTAGCGGGTAGACTTTTGGGTAGATATTAAAATATATAAATAATTATCTACCCTGATTTCTACTCGTTGCTGCTACTGATTGTCAGAAAAGGGCTCAACTTTACATAATCATCACTGCACACAGTCAATGGTGTGTTCGTGCAAAACTCCAGTTTGCAAATAGGCGTGGATGACAAAATCTGTCAAAAATGATGCAAATAGGTGAGAAACAACTAGGTCTTATATCTGGATTGGCGAGCTACCCAGTAGTTAGTTATTGATAATGTCAATAGAGGTAACCTTGGATGTGGAATAGATAAATAGTCTGTATAGGGAGGGGTGGTGTAGACGGGTGGCTATCATTTTTAAGCACTTAACCGCCATTAACTGAGAGGTTGCTATAACTAGAAGATGGCTGCCTAGGTTCTGCATTACACGCAATACACCACATCCGGCTAGGGTTATTCGCCAGGAGTTCACACATTATCATGGTATAATTAAGATGTGGCAAGGATAAGTGGAACGGTGATGCATAATGGCTGAAAAGGAAATAAGCTCGGGTCGCATTCCACCCAATGAAAGAAATCCTGTTGGTCAGGAGGCTATTCTCTTGTTCAGTGAGGTCATCACAAAACTGGAACTTGCAGGCTATTTTCTAGACAACCTGAGGGATTTAGCGTTAGGTGCAGGTGGCCTTTCATATATCAAACAGGAACAGCTACTAGAAAGAAGAGCAAACCTGGATGGGTTCTTCTTTGAGATTGTATCTGCCAAGGACTTCTTTCTGCAGAAGATAAATGACGAATGCGAAGCAGGTTTACCAAGGGATGAGGCCACTACTAAACTAGGTGAATTGAAACGTCGCCTCACAGAGAAACACCCAAATGCGTCCAGAGTAGTAGGCCAAATTCAGGGGCTGCTCAGTAGAAAGCACTCATGGCTTTGGACACTCAATAACTACCGCAATTCGGCAACACATAGAGAGCTGCTTCATTTAGGGCATGAAATAAAAACTACCCTTGAAGTAGACAAAGCATTATTTGGCACAATCGCACAAGCAGCTAAAGAGGGTACACTAAAAATAATACCTTTTTCTCGTGGTCAGGAGCAATTGTTTCCACCTGATATACCCAAAGTGTATATGCCACGAGAGGACATCAAAACCTATTTGTTCAAAGACCCAGATAACCCTCAAAAGGGAAACATGGATACTGAACTCGTGCCATACTGTGAGCAATCATTGGCAAAGATGAGGAAGTTCTTGGAGGAGTTGTATTCTCAATTGGATATTTGATTCACTGTCGCCTTCTCGTCTTGGTAATGACTTAACATACCCTAGAACTCGGCATGTCTTCCATTTGCAGTTGGCTAGGGTTATAATTGAATTAAGAGGTGGAAGTGAAGAGGCCAGTGTTCTTAATCACCCTTGCAATCCTACTGGCAGGGTTAGTCCTATTGGGGCTGAGTGATACTGTCATTTCTATTGCTGATACCAGCCTTTCCAATAATGCAGTAACCAGCAGCGAAGCCAATAATGCCTCTGCGACTGGCAGCATTATGATTACGATGACTGGGGTAGTTGATTAATAGGCCAGTGGCTTAGAGACTGTAGAGCAGGGTATAATAGTGCCATTCCTCTGGACAACGAGGAATCGGGATAAGGGAACGAGACCTAGTGCAAAAGAGGCGAAAGAGTAACGGGACTAAAACAAGTTCCTTTGGTGCTCCTGGTCGTTTCGGGCACGATTCTACTCAGTTCTACGCAAGTCGCCTTTACGAAGGCATAACACAAGAGAATCACGTTACTTATGAGGAGAATCCATTACCATCCTCCGCTGAAAACAAGATTTTCCCCAAATCAAGCGAGTCAATGACGGAACTACCAGATAGGTGTGTTCATCTAATGGTGACATCGCCGCCTTATAATGTTGGCAAAGTGTATGACGAAGATTTGACCCTTGCTGAATATCGGTCATTAATAAAGCAGGTTATGACAGAGGTATATAGAGTACTTGTACCTGGCGGACGTGTTTGCTTTAACGTGGCCAATCTAGGTAGGAGACCGTATTTACCTCTTGATGCATTTATTACCGAAGACATGTTATCAGTTGGATTCTTGATGCGAGGTCAGATTATTTGGGACAAGGCATCAAGCGCAAGCGGTTCTACGGCATGGGGTAGTTGGCGTTCAGCGACAAATCCAACTCTAAGGGATATCCACGAATATATACTTATCTTTTCTAAAGACATGTACTCTCGGCCTTGCATTGATGGCCGTGACTCCACCATTACGAGGGATGAGTTCTTGGAATTCACTAAGAGTGTTTGGAGATTCCCTGCCGAATCAGCAAAGAAAGTCGGGCATCCTGCTCCTTTTCCAGTGGAATTGCCACGACGTTGCTTGGAGCTTTACACATATTCCAACGAAGTCGTGCTTGACCCGTTTATGGGCAGTGGGGCTACTGCTATTGCTGCCTTGACTACCAAAAGACGTTATGTTGGATATGAAATTGACCCAAACTATGTTGACCTTAGTGAACAGAGAATTAGACAATGGCGTGAACGCACTTCTCAAACAACATAGGGCAAGAATGAGTAATTTGATAAGGCAGTTATTGACAAATTCAAGATATATCGAGGTTATTCAACGGAAACTGCCGCCAGCTTTCCAGTCGGTCGAAGATGAGCTGAAAGGCAATCCAGCAGTTGGGTTGTTACGTGAGCAGGTCATTCTTGGAATGCTTATAGCTTTTCTCGGCGAAGCCAATGTTAAGCTGATACAAGGTGGCGTAAATCCTGATATAGACTGTTATGTTGGTTCAGAGCCATTATCCATCAAGACTGTGTCATTATCTGCTGGGATAAGATTGAAGTGGACATCTAATGCTGTTAAGGCTAGAGAGTTTATGAACAGTTACAAACCAATAAGCGACCTACTAGTGATAAGAATTGCTTGGGGAAAGACAGGGGTACTTCGCTTCATCCCACTAAATGTTCAACAGCATTTGTTTGGCCAAATTGGAGTAGACCGATACCTAGATTATCGTAGTGCAACTAATACGAGAGGTGTGAATCTATCATTGGAAGCAGAACGGGCGCTTAATCAGCATTCACAAAGTGTTAGCTTAGCCATACTCTGGAAGAAGTCTAAAGCAATAGGTAATCCAGTTGACAAATGGACTGATTACTGGCGGGGAAAATATGATATTGGCGACTAAAGCACTCCACTCCCTCCATTTAAGCTAGCCATCTTCAAGCCTCTGATAAAGCCTCAAGCCATCCTCAAACTTCACCGACTGAGCCTAGCTCCACAAGAATTTTGCGAGAGTGGAGATAAAACAAAGCTACATCTCATAATTACTTCACCCGTACCAGCAGCTAAGGCTCTCCCAGCCACCAAACTATCATGATTCACTCAGCCACCATTGACCGTGCGATAAATGCTCAGAGCATCATCAAAGATAAGGGATTTTGAATAGCGTTCAACCATTGCAATCGTTTCCCATCCACCGAGTGCTTGGACTACCCTGGTAGATAAGCCTGACTTAACCTGGTGGACACAGAAGCCTCTTCGGAATGAATGCGCATTGCAGTGGATATTCGTCTCATTAGATAATCTCCAGAGCATAGATTTAATTCCATTAGCACTTCGCTCAAAGCTATCATGATGCTCAAACCAAGTCTTTACAACGCCGTTGCCAGCGATAGCCTTGCGATATTTATTCCCTTTCCCAAGAACAGTGACTGTGCCTTCTTCCCAGTTGAAATCATTGGTTTTCACATTAGCAGCTTCAGATAGCCTCAAACCTGAGTGCCACAGCAAAGATAGGATTGCTTTGTCTCTATCATCACAATGTTGAAGTAGAATGCCTAATTGTTCCTCTGTTATAGCAGGTAGCAACTTCTTTTGCCTTCTCGGTGGTAATACCTTCTCAATAGGATTATTCTCTATGTAGTTATTTTGGTATAGCCACTTACACAGAGTCTTTATACATCGGAAGTAGTTGGACTTCCCATTGCCACAGGAGAGACTGTTGAGGTATCTATTGATGCCTTCTGGAGTTGCAGGATAGCCAATAAACCTGTCTAAAGCGCAATGATAAAGCCTGATTGTCTTTACACTGATACCAGAAGCTCTATTCCTAAGGAACTCATCAAGCAATCCCCTTGTGAACAGTTGTGAACACTTCAGCTTCTCTCTAAGGGGGAGGCTTTCCACTTCCTTAGCTAGAGCGCTGCCTGAACCGCAGGGGTCGCTGGCCCAAGGTATTTTACTCGGCATAAGAGGCAACATCCCCAATTCCCTCAATCAAGCGTTTTCCAGGACGGGAACTGCACACCTTCTGGCTATTTCCGGCCTGCATCTTGCCATCGTAATTGGCATGGTTCTTAGCTTTGGCATCCTGGCTTTTGGCCGGCAGCGTGGCATATACATCTGGCTAGCCCTCATAGCTATCTGGCTTTATGCTTTGCTTACCGGGATGCGTCCGCCAGTAGTTCGTGGAGCGATTATGGGGAGCATGTTTTTGATGGGAGAATTTCTGGGAAGACAACGAAGTGGCGTCACTGCATTGGCTTTCGCTGCAGCAGTTATGGTAGGGATTCAACCCCAGATTTTGTGGAGCGTTTCCTTTCAGCTTAGCTTCTTGGC
>CAZQDF010000049.1:0-8950 GCA_964592065.1 uncultured Dehalococcoidales bacterium
AAAGAACTTGCTAAAATCCCTGGACAAGTGTTACCTATGTGGTCAGCCAGCACACTCCGCAGCCTTACGGGGGAAATTAGAACAGGAACGGATTGTGCGGATTGAGAAGGCAATAAGGATTCACTTGGGATTGTCCTAAATTATCCACCATGTAAGGGTGCTTGATACAGTCCTGAAGATGTTTCCCCATTGCCATGTTCGACTCGCCTTTCGCCACTGCCAGGCGAACTCTCTTTTTGCCATTGCGAGGAGTGCTAAGAATTGCGAAGCATAGCCGAAATAATCTCAGCCGCGGGCTTGGCTCGCTTTGATGGCAGTGACATCATTACCCTCACCTTAATCCTCTCCCGTGGAGGGAGAGGAGACTGTGGGTCTCTCTCTGGCTGCCGTTGTTCAGATGCCTTACTCAAGAATCAACCGAGTTATGCCACCCAATCGGCTTTGCTGGATTATGCAAGCGTAGTTCAACGTAGGCAGGCGCATCTCGTTTACCCATTTTAAGGTCATTGCTCGTTCCTGTTAGATAGCATATAATCAACCTATGACTAAGCGGGTTGTTTGAGGGAAACAAAGGTATCCTATTAAGGAGGGAAAATGTCAATAGATTCAACACGAGAAATAAAACACCCATATATAACTATTGCCACAGAGGTTAAAGGTGGGAGCCCTGTAATTGTGGGGACACGCACCAAGGTTGTGGATATTGCTATTCGATATGAATTTGGAGGGATGACACCGGATCAGATCATTGAACAATTCCCTCACTTAACCCTTGCTCAAGTCCACGACAGCCTTTCTTATTACTATGAGCACAAATGTGAGTTGGACGCAGCGTATAAGAAAGACCAGATACTTGTTAATGAACTGCGAAAGCATTACCCATCCAGATTAAGAGCCAAGCTTAAACTATGAAAATCTACTGTGATGAGAATATTGAGTCAGCCATTGTAGCTGGTCTTAGAAGGAGGGGAATAAAGGTTATCTCAGTACGGGACATAGGGGATTTAGGAAAAAGTGACGAATACCACCTAAAGAATGCTTCCGAATTAGAAGCAGTAATTGTCACCCACGACGTTGATTTTCTTAAGATAGCTCATCAATGGCAGCAAGCAGGGAAGGTGCATAGAGGGATTTTGTATGCCCATCCTCTGGACTTATCTCCGGGAGAATGTATCCGCATGGTTGAGCTTGTAACACAGGTTTTCACCGAAGAAGAAATGGAAAATCATATTGAGTTTCTTTAGGCTGAGCAACGGCTGTTCTGCGTGAGATTGGCAGGCCGGAGCCTGCCCTGAACAAAGTGAAGGGGAAGAATCTCATGCCGCTCAGGATAAGCTCCGCGAACAGCCTCATAATATCCAGTGCACGGTCCACAAAGAATCTTAAGATGCCTCTCGCATCTTTTACACAGTTTGCTTACCGATGCCTATTTGTATGCACCTCCCCTCGTGGATACCCTGAACACGAGTACGGTTTTATCAAATTTTCTTAATAATACTCTATACTTACCTATCCTGACTCGATAAACATCCCTCTCACCTTCTATAGGTTTCAAATCTAACTCTAAGTTTTCAGACAATCTGTAGAGAGCAACATCAACCAGGGTCTTGTATTCCTTAGGCAGCTTTTTATACTGCTTGGATGCCTCCTTGGAAAACTTTACTTCAAGTCTTTCCAACTGGTAACTTCGCCTTTCTCATACTCTTTTAGAGCTTTCTTATATGATGCCTCCTCCTCAGCAGTTAGTGGGGAGACATCACTTTGGACCAAAGTCTTTGAGAATATGTCCACCAGAGTATCTTGGGGCAATGCTTTAAGCATCTCTATAATGCTGTTCTCAGGTATCAAGATAGTCTTTGCCATTTTCCACCTCCGTTCACATTGAGATTATACTACTTTCTTTCGTTAGCTGTCGCCTTAACTAAATAAACAAGCATGTAAGAGATTGGTCGCCAGTTCTATTGTATCCCCTTTTGTCATGGGCAGGCACGAAGTGCCGAAGCAATCGCAAATGAACAAGGGAATTGTCTTACAGAGCCTGCTCTGAGTGATATAAGATTAAGGCATTCGCTTCGGCTGGTAATGACATGGTTACCCTCACCTTAATTCTCTGCTGTCAAGGGAAAAGAGATTGGGGTCTCGCTTTAGCTGGCAATGGTGAGATGCCTTCCTCAAGAAGCAACCGGGTTATCTGCCCCGATTGGCTTTGCTGGATTATACAAGCTTAATTCGATATAGGGGAGAGCAACAATTAGCCTCAAATTCATACCCCGCGGTAAGGGAAAGATTTCTTTAGCTCTGGGTCTACGTTATTTCATAGGTGACGATGCTTCCCTTGTCGGTAGGGGGCTCAGGACAGTCCGGCTCGTCGAAAGGAAGCTCGCCAGCATAACCGGGATATTGAGTGCCAGTGTGCGTACCTGTGTCGTCCAGTATCTGGATACTTTCGCTGGCATAAATATCACCTTGGATTTCCGAGTTGCTTCCCCTGAGGTAAATAAGAATATCCCCGGCGGGAGCATAGACATCACCTAGGAGTTCGATGCGGGCCTTGGAACCGCACTGAATATCAATGGTGGTGGAATTCCCATCGGCCCAGATGTTAGCTTCGATATAAGCACCAGCCTGCACGATTCTAATAGTGGCACCATCCTTCCAGACACGAATCTCGCCTGTGATAACACAACCGTTGCCCAGTGTGATATCCCCGCCAGAACACAAAGTGCCATGGATTTCAGAATTGTTTTCCAAAATGACATCCCCATCAGCCTTAATTTTGCCCGTGATTTGGGCATTATTCATAGTCGTGACGCTGCCGCTGCAAGTCAACTCGCCTGTGAAGTCAATGTTACCGGCAAACGAGACATCGCCCTCGACATGGATATCACCAGAGGGAGGAGGATTTGTATTGTTAAATTCTGTATCACCCTCAAACCAGGTGATTGCCCAGACGGTGGATAGAACTGTGGTGCTTCCTGCATCAAGGGTGGTAGCTGTGGAGGTAATCTTGTAAATGTTGGCTCCCATCTCTTCCATCCGGTCTACAATAACATCTACAGACCTGCCATTCAGGTAGTAAGTATCCCGTTCTCCATATCCTGCTGTGTCATCCCAGTCATCCCAGGGTCCTTCCGCCGTTCTACCATTTGTTAGCCAGTACAGGGTCTCTTCTATGCCGGAATCGGCGGAGTAAATCTCCAGTGTATTCGTCTCAGTAACCTGGTGCGCCTTAAGGCTGGTAGAGGCGTAGTCGAGGGTGGGGGCGATGAGAAGCCCGCCGACAACCAGAAGAACCAGCACTATGGGCAAGACTTGCCCTTTCTGCTCCTTGATTATCTTCCTTAATAATCCTTTTGTCATCTGTAGCATTATTATCCAGCTTTGCTATTGCATCTCAGGAAATGACTCTCTTTTGGGCACTTTACCACCAATTTCATTTTACCATGCTCTAGCCTTATATCAATTCCATTATCTTTACTTTACCTCCAAATCTTAGGAAGTAACGTCAGGGCGAGGTTTAACCTGAAATGTTTTTGTCTCCGATTCTTCTCCTGCCTGAGCAGTGAAGGTCACAGTGAGCATCCTTTCCACTTCGTCCCAGTGGCAATCAGTGCCTTCTCCTTTAGGCTTAATGTACTGAGCGATGAGGGCTTGCTGATTACCATCGTAATTGCGCTCCAGCTTGCCATGCTGAAGCGTATAATAAACTGTGTGAGGACTGCCTTCCCAATCCTCCCAAGTCAACTCAAGGATCTTCGGGTCTGCGGGATTATCCTCTACACCCTGTGCCATCTGCGTATCTCGGCTAATCCAATAATTGGCGTTGCGTACCTGGTTTACGGCGGTGTTGAGGTCATTGCTGAGGGTGGTGCTGGTGAGCACTTGATGTATGGCCATAGTGGCGGCTAGGGCAATAATGCCAATTAAGGCAATAACTATTATCAGCTCAACCAGGGTGAAACCGTGTTGGTTTTTGCATTTGTTGGAGGGTGTCACTCTGAGCGGAGCGAAGAGTCTACGAGAGATTCTTCGCCCATGGGGCTCAGAATGACAAAGAAGTCTTTTTAGCATTGAAGTCTGTCTCGCTTTCATCTACTTATAAGATTGCTTCGCTTCCTTTCCGCAGAGTTTATCCTGGTGAGCCGAAGCTCTGAACGAAGTGAAGAGGAGATTCTTCAGTCGCTTCTCTCCCTCAGAATGACAGGAAGCGAAGGACTCAGAGCTTAGGCTCCTTGCAATGACATCATCACCCTCACTTTAATCCTCTCCCATCGAGGGAGAGGGGATTGCAATAACAAAGGGGTCATCGGTCTACCTTATAGTCCTCCAATGTAAACACCTTTTTAGTTTTTGTAGGATCATCGGGATGAGCGGGGTCATAAGGATGATAAATTATGATTGTTACCTTCTGAATTCCATTGTCATCAGTCGAGGGCACAGGTGGGCTGGCTTCTGGATCCCAAGGGACACCTATTATCTCATCAACAGTATCGCCAGTAGTGTACCCAGCCCGATCAAAGCTCCTAATAGAGTATCCAGTGGGGATAACGGTAGTATCAGGGGGATCACCAAGCTTGAGATATTCTGCCTGATCATTATCAGTTATATAACCTTGGCTTTTAGCATACTCCATCTGGCTTTGCGCTAAGCTTTGAGCAGTAGTTAACTCGTCAGCGAGGGAGGTAGCTTTGAGAGCGGTGGACACGCCGACAAGGAAGGTAACAGCAACTAAACCCAGGATAGCCAGCGCGATTATTACCTCAATAAGGGTCATGCCCTCGGAGTTGTCCTGAAGAGCTTTATAAAGTTTCTTTGGCCGTGGCATAGCTCACCAGCTTCTCAGTTCTTTGCTCTCTATTATTCCTTATGTCAGTCTAAGCATGTCCTACTTACATAGGCAGGTAGCAATGTAAAGGTAGAGCTGGTGTTAACAATTATCTTTCTAACTCCGTTTCCACCTTGTATGGTTGAATCCACATACATGTGTCCCATAAACTCCTCACTCAGGCATTCACTTGGCCGTAGATGGAGTACATAGCGGAGACCAGGGATATGGCGATGAAACCAATTACTAAGGCGATAATTACGGTCGTGACTGGAGTAATAATGGCAACGAGAGCTTTAGTTTTATCATCCGCCTCAGTTTCATAGCTTTGGGCTACAGTGGTTAATGCGCTATCCAGGTTACCCGTGCTCTCACCCACAGTGGTCATTTGTACCATAAGCGGCATGAAAAGCTTATTCTTGGCCATGGGGCCAGATAAGCCGGCGCCGGCAATCATATCTTGTTGAACTTCGCTCAACGCCACTTCCATAGCTTTGTTCTTAGTGCCCTGAATAATTAGGGCCATTGCCTCAGGCAACGGTAAACCGCTGCTAAATAATAATGCCATGCTCCGGCAACACCGAGAAAGCTCATTGAGAAGGTTGATATGCCCAAAGCGGGGCAAAGTTAGCATTAACTTACCCCACTGATATCTCCCTGCTGGCGTCTTGGTATAGGCATATCCTGCAACCATGATAGCTACTATCCCCAGCAGGACCCAGAGGCCATAACTCCGCAACCAATCAGTGACGGCGATAAGCGCTCTGGTCGTTGCAGGCAACTCGACGTTAAAAGATTCATAAAAGTCGGTGAAGGCAGGAAAAACGAAACCCACCATTACCCCGATGACTCCGACAGTAAGGACAAAAAGGACAATGGGGTAAATTAAGGCGTTCTTTACTTTTTTTTGCGTGGTAACGCTCCTTTCCATGTAGTCAGCGGCTCGCCTTAATACCACTTCTAGATTCCCTGTTTTTTCCCCCACCGCTGCCAGCCGATGATAAGTTTGGGGAAACGCATGGGGGTGCTTGCTCAGAGCTTGAGAGAAGGGGCTGCCACTACGGATATCATCAACCACAGCAGCAATTGTCTTCTTCAAGCTGCGGTTGGTCACCTGGGCCTGCAATAGCTCCAGCGAAGTGACGATATCGACGCCTGATTCCAGCAACAAAGCTAATTGGCGGGTGAACATTATCACTTCCATTGGATTTATCTGGGAGAAGCGGGCAACTAAGTTCTCACCTTTGAAAAATGGCGTAACCTCTTTGAGGCTGAGTACCTTGCAGCCGCTGTAAGCCAGCATATCGGTGGCGGCTTCCTCACTGGAAGCGGAGAGCTTGCCTTTCATTATTCTGTTATCCTCGGTGTAGCCTGTATATTGATAATCCATTAAAATTTATCTCCCTTATCATCCTGAGCAAAGCGAAGAACCTAGACCCTTCGCTGCACTCAGGGTGACATGAAGAAATACCATCATGCTACTCTGTAGAGTAAGTGTTACGCAGGACTTCGGATGCGGTAGTAATGCCGGCCTTTACTTTGAGCATGCCGTCCTTAATTAAGGGCACCATTCCTTCCTCAATCGCCTGATGTCGAATCTCAGCAGTGCTGGCATGGTCAAGTATTTGCATTCTTATTTTGTCGCTGATGGGCAAGATTTCGAAGACTCCTGTTCTTCCCCGATATCCAGTATAGCTACATAGCTCACAGCCAGTGCCGTAGAGAAACTCAGTCCGCTTTTCTCCTATCTCATTGGCATAAGCTAATTGCTCCACTAAGGAAGCTTCCTTGGTGGTGGAGCAATCAGTGCAGATATGGCGCACCATACGCTGAGCTACCACGCCGATAACTGCCGACGATACCAAGAAGGGTTCTATACCCAGGTCGAGGAGGCGGAAGATAACGCCTATGGCGTCATTGGCATGGATGGAAGAGAGGACCAGATGGCCTGTCAAAGCTGATTGAACAGCTATCCTGGCAGTCTCGGCATCGCGAATTTCACCTACCAGTATGATATCAGGGTCGAGACGCAATATGCTACGTAGCCCGCTGGCAAAGGTAAGTCCTGCCCTGGGATTGACCTGAATCTGATTCATATTGGCAAAGCGATACTCCACGGGGTCCTCAATGGTGATTATGTTTCGGGATATCTTATCCAGCCTGTTTACTGAGGCGTAAAGGGTAGTGGTTTTGCCTGCCCCTGTGGGACCGCTAATTAAAATCATGCCAAAGGGAACTTTGAGCATACCTTCATACCTAGTTAAAGCTCCGGGGGAAAACCCTAACTCCGCCAGGTCTATAATTGCTAATGACTTATCCAGAAGGCGTAACACTGTGGTTTCACCACGCACAGTGGGTGAGGTGGCTACACGAATGTCTAAAGGCCTGCCTTTAGATTCAATGGAAAACTGCCCATCCTGAGGCCGAAGATGGTCGGCAATATTCATATCAGCCATTATCTTCACTCGGGAGGTAAGGGGGAGATGTATTTTTATGGGAAGGGACATGACATCCTGAAGAGCACCGTCAATGCGATAACGGATTCTTAATTTATCTTCCTCGGGCTCAAGATGAACGTCAGAGGCTCTGGCTTTACTTGCCTCATCTATTATGATACGCAAAGCGCTGGCTACTGGAGCATCCTCACTGGCTTCAATCAGTGTTTGTACATCAGCTGTCTCTGTGCCCGGAATGCGGGATATTTGCTCTTCAATTTGCCCAAAGCCTTTATAGTTGAAGTCAATGGCTTCCCGGATTTGTTTTGTACTAGCAGCTACGGGTTCTATTCTCATGCGGCTCTGCAATGCCAGAGCTTCCAGAGCAAAGATGTCAGCAGGGTCTGCCATAGCCACCTGTAAGGCGTTGTTCGTAGTAGCTATTGGCATGGCATTAAACCTTCTTGCCATAACTTCAGGAATTAACTTTAAGACTTCAGGTTGGGACCTGCGCCTGAGCAGTTTTTCCTCAGGCACCTGAGCTAACACTTCCTCAATGGCGTTTTGAAGGCCAAGCGCTTCAGCCTTGTCGGAGCCTTCAACAATTCCTTTCTTGGGAACCTCCTCTTTGACGAATGTCTTCTGCTTTTGACTGCCAAGTCTGAGTATCTTTATCCTCTGCTGAGAGGCAAATTGCTCTGCTTCTTTGGTAGGTTCACCTGAGATAAGGATGACCTTGTTGTAGATTCCAGTATCATAAGTTTTGGTGTCGAACAGGGATACCTGGTTCAGGCTCAGTTCATCGCTGCTTATTATATCTATACCTAGCTTGTGTGCTATGAAGCCATCATCCAGGGAAGCCAGAATGTCGAAAACGTATTCAGCTCCTGATTTTCCTGTAACCTTAACGTTCTCCTCAACGTTATAGCCAGAGTTAGCTAAAGACTCCAGAAATTGGGACTTTGTTTGCCAGTTGAATGGGCCTTCTTTAGCTGGGGGTGTGGGTAATGGCGAGGCTAAGAAGGCCTTCAGGCTTTCCTCGTCGAAGACTTTTATTCGCTGCCCCTGGGCGAATATGAGAGCCTTATCTTGAATGCCACAGTCGTAGCATTTGTCATCAAAGGCGAAGACCTCCCCCAGGCTTATTTCGTGATTATCGTCAGCCGCAATAATGTCTACAGCGATAGTATAGGCGATAAAGTCGTGGCTTTTGCGCGCTAAGATATCAAAGCTATGTTCAGCTCCAGATTTGCCTTTGACAGTGGCGTCCTGTTCCACTTCATAGCGCTGGCTCTCAAACCGCTGAACGAGCTGGCTCCTGAGTTGCTTTATTTGCTTTTCCCTTGCTGATGTTGCTACCTTCATAATCTAGTCTCAATGTTAACATAATCGACCAAGTTGTCAATAACTCTTTAGTACTAGGTAGCTGACAACTATAGACCGCTGAGGCCCATACCTCTGTGAAGTCTGCCAGTCATCTGCTATAATGGCGATATCTCAAACGCAGGACAGCTTATTTCAGCGTTAAAGGAGGCTTAGTTCATGGACGATGAATCTGGCAGCAAAAACGTAGAGAGCTTGGGAGAGTTGAAGCAGAAGCGAGAACACATTTTGCAGATGGGGGGCCCCAAAGCAATTGAAGAGCGCCATAAGAAGGGGCAGATGTCGGCCCGGGAGAGGATAGACTATT
>CAZQDF010000050.1:0-8907 GCA_964592065.1 uncultured Dehalococcoidales bacterium
ACTATTATATCCATCGCTGCCTTGGGCCCTGTGTTGGTGCAGCAGACAAACAGGAATATCAAGAAGTAATAAACCAGGTCATTTTATTTTTAGAAGGTAAACAGGAGTTGGTTCTTGGTGAATTAAAAGATAAGATGAAGGCATCGACCCAACAGCTTCAGTTTGAAAAAGCTGCTCTGCTTCGTGACCAAATTCACGCGGTAGAGAAAGTCATAGAAGGGCAGAAAATTGCCATAACATTAAAAGGTGAGCAAGATATCATTGGCCTGGCGCAAAATGAAGGGCAGGCTTATGTAGAAATCTTCTTTGTTCGTAATAATAAACTTGTAGGTCGGGACCATTTCATTATGGAGGGCGTTCGTGATGAACTTCCAAGCCAAATAATGACGAGCTTCGTAAAACAATATTATGCTTCGGCTTCATATATACCACCGCTGATATTGCTTCAGTACCCAGTCAGTGAGCATGAGCCACTCGGAGAGTGGCTCATGCAGCAAAAGAAGAGCAGCGTGAAAATTCAAGTGCCTAAGCTAGGAGTCAAAAAGCAGCTAGTAAATATGGTAGCTGAAAATGCTAATAAAGGCTCACAGTTGGCTAGAGCTAAGCATATGAACTCACAGGCTATAATCTCCAGTTTGCAAGAGCTGAAAGATAGACTTTGCCTGCCGCGAATGCCATTGACAATAGAATGCTATGATATTTCTGATATTCAAGGTGCTTTAGCTGTTGGCAGCATGGTTGTTTTGGAAAAAGGCTTACCTAAGCCAGTGTGTTATCGCCGTTTCCGAATTAAAACGGTAGTCGGTGTTGACGATTATGCCATGATTCGAGAGGTGTTAAAACGCCGTTTTAAGAGAGGTATGGCGGGTAAAGGTACCTGGGCAACGATTCCTGACCTTATCCTTATCGATGGGGGCAAAGGACACTTGGCCAGCGCTCTGGAAGTAAGGCAGGAGTTGGGGGTGGATATTCCCATGGCTAGCCTGGCTAAGGAAAATGAGGATGTCTTTATACCGGGCAAATCCAGGCCAATTGATATACCCAGGGATTCTACCGCTCTTCATGTGCTCCAAAGAGCGAGAGACGAGGCACACCGCTTCGCCATTAGTTACCACCGAAAACTGCGACGCAAAGAGGCTATTAGCTCCGTTCTGGACAGCATTCCTGGCATTGGGCCGAAGCGGAAGAAGGCGTTAATGAGGAATTTTGGCTCTCTTGAGGCTATTAAAGCAGCTTCACAGGGAGAACTTCGCGTCATAAATGGCATAACACCAACCTTGGCCCAAAGGCTCAAGCAGTATTTATAAGCTCTAGCCAAACTTATCCTTGGCAAGCAATGCCTCATCAGTATAGGAGTCTTTCTTGCTGCCATTAAATTCATGCTTGAATGTATGGATGTCTTGGAGCATAATAGTATTGGTATATATGGTGCAAAGAGCTATTGACAAATTGCTGCCAGGGGTTATAATTGAAAAAATTAGATAGAATAATCGGGCAATAAGTAATAGGGATAAGATATAATCCTATTTTCGCAGGTAGAAGTTTTAGTGAGCTAAGTCTCTGAAATGAATACTTGGACAGGAGGTGGTACTATAAGGGAAAACGTAAGGAAGCTTATGGTCAAGAAATTGGGGTTTTGTGTGGATATTTAGCCTATTTAAACAAAGGAGGCAAGAGTGAAAAAAGTAGTTATTATAGTAAGTGTGTTGGTGATAGCTGCGATGGCGCTCTGGGGTTGTGCCAAACCGCCAGAGGAGCCATTGGTACCAAAAGTGCCAGCGGTACAACTGCCCACTGAGATAAAGATTGGTGCTGTGCATCCTATGACTGGTGGTTGCTCCCCGGCTGGCATCCAGATGACAGCCGGAGCCCAACTTGCTGTCGACCAGATTAACGCCAGCGGTGGCATCAAGAGCATGGAAGGTGCCAAGCTTAAACTCGTAGTTGGCGATAGCCAGTCCATGCCTGAGCCTGCGGCTTCTGAGGCTGAGCGGCTAATTACCAGGGAAGAATGCGTTGTTCTCATGGGCAGCTATGCCAACACCATACCAGTAACGGTGCAGTGCCAGAAGTATGAGACTCCTTACGTAGCTAGCGTCGTGGGCGCGCACTTTGACAAGACCTATGATTGGATATTCCGCGACTTCAACATGATGGAGTATGACGACCAGGAGATTTGGGGAGCAGTAAAATACTTCACCGAAACTAGGGGCGAGGGACCCCAGGCCATAGGTATGCTACATAATGACGGAGAGTGGGGTTTGACCTCTCGCAGTATCGCCCTAGGAACCATTGAGAGAGAAGGTTGGGAGCTAGTCTATGACGACATCTTTCCGTTTGGTGCGTGCACGGACTTCAGTCCATACCTCACCAAAATTAAGGCAGCTGCACCTGATTTGATGGCCATCAGCATGTGCTTGCCTGACCATACCTTCTTCAGCAAGCAATTAATGGAAGCAGGGATAGACTTTCCTTATGGGGTGATGTCTTGGGGATGTGCTTGTGAAGACCCGGTCTTCTACGGGACAGTTACTGACGAGGAGGTGGAGTATATGTTTGTGCAGGAAGACTGCGATATCTGGATCACGCAGAGACCTTACTATGACTATATAAACGACCCAATAGAGGCTGAGATTGGCGTGCCAGTCAGTGCCTATGGGCTGTGCGGCTATGGCGTAGTCTGGGATGTCAAGGATGCTCTGGAGCGGACGCAATACCATCGTGACCTCAGTATGTTCCGAAGCAATCTCCACGATGCGCTCACCCTGACCGATATTACCGAGGCAAATTGCGCAGATATGATTACGTTACCTGACGGCACAACGTTTTGCCCTGCTCTGGTCCGCGGCATAGACCGGGTTAAATTTTCGCAAGGGGCTTCACCCGGCGCAGAGTTCTGGCAGAATACCTACTCCCATGGTCAGATTAGCCAGAACATTGATGGCGTGCGCATTCCAATGTATCCTACAGTGGTACATCCTGAAGGCACTCCAGATTTTGTCTGGCCAATACCATCCTGGGCTGAGCGCTAACTAGGGCAAGTATATTTGTTAGGCAGCTATATTAAGAATAGCCAGCTTTAGAGTAGGCAGGCTGAAGGGAGGTACTTTGTCAGTGCTTCCCTTTAGTCTTGTCTAGCTGAAGGAAAGGAGATTTATAGTGGAACAAGTTGCCTCAGCTCTCGTGTTGGGTATTTTATTGGGTTGTCTGTATGCCGTATTAGCCATAGGTCTGAGCCTCATTTTCGGCATTATCCGAGTGATTAACTTCGCCCACGGCTCGATATTTATTGTTTTCCTGTACCTTGGTTTTTTCCTATGGCAGTTCTGGGGCATTGACCCCTACCTGAGTATACTTATTGTAGTGCCAGCCGCCTTTGCTTTTGGTTACGGGGTACAACACATCCTTATCCGTCCCATGTTCCTAAGGGAGAAGGCATATGTGGTGGAGCCACTGGGGGTGCTGCTGCTGCTGGCTGGGCTTGACCTGGTTTTGTCAAACGGATGCTTATTAGGCTTCGGTCCTTACACCCGGGCGGTCACTGACTCCTATATATCGGGGGTCATCCAATGGGGATTCCTAATCATAAGTGTCCCCCGCATCATCTTAGCCCTGGTTGCGGTAGGGCTCACCTTCGGTGTCTCCTGGATGATGAACCATACTGACTTAGGGCACAGGATTCGCGCAGTAGGGCAGAACCGAGAGGCGGCTGCCATCTGTGGGATAAATGTTCATCACGTCTATGCCATTGCCTTTGGACTGGGGTGTGCCGTAAGCGCCTTCGGTGGCTGTGCTACGCTCCCCTTTTATGCCATATTCCCACAGATGGGAATGTCCTTAGCCATTAAAGCCTTCATCATCGTGATATTAGGAGGGCTGGGTAGTGTGCCCGGAGCCTTGTTGGGGGGCATCATCATCGGGGTGGTGGAATCAGTGGGAGGTCAGTTTGTCCCAGGCACCATAGCCATTATCTTCTCCTTGATTATATTTCTAGCTATCATCTTCGTAAGACCGAAGGGCTTAATGGGTACTATTGAGGTGTAATGATATGAAACAAAGCCCGAGAATAGGAGCTTTAGCCAAAAGATTGAGAAGAGGGCAAATTCCCTTTGATAGGATAGTCATATCAGTTTTGTTGATATTGCTAGTGATAATACCCTTCATCTTAAAAGAGCCGTTTTATATGCACATATTCATCATGATTTTCCTGTTCGGTTATCTGGGCACCGCCTGGGGACTGGTAGGGCAGAGTGGACAGCTTTCCTTCGGTCATGCCGCCTTTGTAGGACTGGGGGCATACACCTCCACCATCATGTTCTTGAACTTAGGGGTCAGCCCGTGGTTAGGCATGTTGGTTGGGGCTATAACAGCTACCATTGCCGGGGCTGTTATCGGCTATCCTACCTTGCGGTTAAGAGGTCCCTACTTTGCTCTGGCTACCCTTGCCTTCTGCGCTATCCTGCAGATATATGTAAGGAACACACAGTATCTAGGTCCATTCAACTTGGGCTCGGCCTGGGGGCTTTCTGTTTCTCCCTTCCCTGGTGCTGAGGGTCCAGCTTTCTTCCTGTTTGGTTCTAAGACGCCTTTCTACTTCATCGCCCTAGCTATGCTAGTTGGCATAGTTAGCCTAAGCTACCTGTTGAATCGCACTCGCATAGGCTACTACTGGAGAGCTATGCGGAGCGACCCAGACGCCGCTGAATCTTTAGGCATCAATGTTGGCAGATACCGGTTTATGACCTTTCTCATGAGCTGTGCCTTGAGTGCCATCGGTGGCAGTTTCTACGCCCAGTACTTCTCCTTCATCGACCCGACGGGAGTCCTGGACCTAAGTCTATCTATACAGATCGTCCTGGTAGGCGTTGTTGGCGGCTGGCAGACAGTTTTTGGACCCATGATAGGCTCCTTTGTTATCACCTCCATTGGCCAGCTATTACGTGCCCAGTTGGGGGGCGCTTACGCCGGTCTGCACCTCGTCGTCTATGGAATCATATTGATGCTGTTTATCCTGTATATACCTAGGGGACTCAATGCCCCGGTAATGAGAGGCCTGAGCTGGCTTGAGACCAAATACTGGCGTCCATCCCGGAATGCTAATAATGAAAAGGTAGGGAGGCAGTAGAATGGCCATACTGGAAGTTAGCAACTTAGTAAAGAGATTCGGAGGGCTGGTGGCTGTTCACGACCTGGACATGACGGTAAATGAAGGGGAGACGCTGGGCTGATTGGGCCCAATGGGGCTGGTAAGACCACTCTATTTAACATAATAGCTGGTTATTACAGGCCTGATAAGGGCCAGGCTACTTTCCAGAGTCATGACATAACCGGCCTTAAGCCATTATGAGGTTTGCCTGCGAGGAATAGGTCGCACTTTTCAAACGACCAAGCCCTTCCTGGACATCTCTATACTAGAGAATGTGGTGATTGGGAGGTTCATGCAAGCTCACAGCACTGCTGAAGCTAGGAGAGCTGCTCAAGATGCGCTAGATATTCTGGAACTCAGTGACCGAGCTGAGACCCTGGGCAGCAAGCTCACCGTGCCCGACCGCAAACGCCTTGAAATAGCTCGGGCGCTGGCTACTGGTGCCAAGCTACTGCTCTTAGATGAGCCTATGACTGGAACTAACCCCTTCAGAGAAGGTGCATGTAAGTGAGTTGCTGCGGAAAGTCAGCGGACAGGGGATTACCCTGGTGATAGTAGAACACGACATGAAGGTAGTGATGACTCTTTGCTCTCGCATTATACTAATGGACCGTGGGGAGAAGCTGGTAGAAGGTAATCCCCAGGAAATATCCAGCGACCGCAGAGCAATCACTGCCTATCTGGGAGAAGAATATGCTGCTTGAGGTTAAAAGAAAAGGAGAAGAATATTGTAAGCCTCCAGATAACGATGCAGGCTTATGACATTTCTCACCGCAAATGCTTCAGCAGCATTGTTGAAGTAAACGTAGATAGCTTTAAGATTTTTTTCGCTCAACTGAGCGATTTTTTGATTTTCCACGCTGAAAGTGCAGGTATTTTTACTCCACTCTAATCCATTCTATTGACAAAATTTTAAAGCTTGTTATAATGGAAATTGCGGGAAGGTATAGTTTTATTGCCGCAGGTAGAGGTTTCTTAGAAGTTCAAATATCTGAGTGAATAAAGATTCATTAGATAGGAGGTGATGCTACAGGGGAATATGGGAAATTTTATCATCAAAGCGTAGGAGACCTACAAGAATTTTCAAAGAAAGGAGGAAAAGGTGAAAAAGTTCGTTATACTATTATTTTCAGTGGTGATAGTGGCCAGCCTCATCTTTGTTGCTTGCGGTGCACCAACGGCTGTGCCAACAAAGCCAGAAGAACCGACTCCTGGAGAACCGTCAGTACCGCAAGTACCGCCGGAGGTACCTGGAGCGGAGTACCCGGAAGAGGTAGTTATCGGGTGCCCGATGCATATCACCGGGCCTCTCGGCATGGTAAGCAAGGGACAGATAATTGCGGGTGATCTTGCCCTTGAAGAGATTAATGCGGCGGGTGGTATCAAGAATATGGGTGGTGCCAAGCTTAGCTGGTTGCACCCCGATACCCAGTTGGTGCCTGATATCGCGGTCTCTGAGACGGAACGGCTGATTACCCAGGAAGGCGTTGTTGATATAATCGCTACCTATATGCATGGCGAGGAGGTGGCACTGACATCCCAACGGTTCAAATGTCCCTGCACCCAGTTCCAGACTATTATGCCTCCTACTATGAGCGAGGAGGATTGGTATGTGTCCCGAGTTTTCAATGACGAGGACGAGGACTTTTTTGACAATCAAGCTGCGTATACACTCTGGAATGAGGAAAAAGGTGTGGAAGGTCCTCACTCGATTGCCTTCCTGTATGGTAGTAATACCTGGGCTACAGAAGCCTCTGCCTGGGGGCCCCCGATGTTCACTGACTGGGGTTATGATGTAGTTCTGGAGATACCTTATGTGGACGGTCAGGCGACCTTCAAGTCCGAGATTGCCAAAATCAAGACGGCTAAGCCCGACCACCTGATACTCTTTATGCAGGCAGAGCACCCGGTCTTCAATCGAGAGCTTATGGAGGAGCAAGTAGATTTACCCTATGGCATGATCACACAGGGTGGTGAGAACTCAGAATATTACGCCATAATGCCTCCAGAAGCATATGAATATCAGTTTATACATGAAGACGGTGATATCTGGTATCCTTACCGTTGCTATGGCGACAAATTGGCCCAGGCGCATATGGATGGGACGGGCCTTCCATTGGCTACTTACGCCACAAATATCTATCAAGGCATGTTCCTAATCGCGCAGGCTTTGGAGCGGACGGTGTATAGCGCCGACATCCAGACATTCAGGGACAACTTTCAAAAGGCATACCTGGCAACCGATATCAGCCTGGATAACTGCCCTACCCCGAGGGTGTGTGACGATGGCACGCCGTGGTGTCCCGAATTAATCCGTGGTTCCCCCACGCTTTCTTTTGAACCATCAGGGCATGTTAAAGGGCGCGAGGGACATGCTTGCCTTAGCCAATGGAGAAATGGTAGACGCGTTCCGATGTGGCCGCAACACATGCGACCACCAGAAGCAGAGTGGCAAGATTTGCTCGTCTGGCCCATTCCATCTTGGAGCGAACGCTAAGACAAGGCTGTGAAATAAGCCCATAGGAGAGGGGAGGGAAGCTTGCTTTGTCCTCCCCTCTCTGTAAGGTAAGGTAAATCTTCTGAATATAGGGTGATAATATGACTGAAGCTACAGCTATAACGGAAGCCATAGTAACTGGCATCCTTCTGGGTGGTTTATATGCTGTGATAGCTCTGGGCCTGAACCTTATTTTTGGCATTATCCGGGTGATTAATTTTGCCCACGGCTCAATAATGGTGATTTTCATGTACCTTGGTTTCTGGCTGTGGTACTTGCTTGGTATTGACCCCTATGTGGGTATGCTTATTGTAGTGCCGATCGCTTTTGGTTTTGGCTACGGGGTGCAGCATGTCTTTATCCGTCCCATGTTCATGAGAGAGAAATCATATGTGGTAGAGCCGCTGGGGGTGTTGTTGCTGATGGCCGGTTTTGACATGGTCATATCGAATTCTGCCTTGCAGGCATTTGGAGCTCGAGTTTGGTATGTCTATGGCTCGGCTTTTATGGGAACCGTACATGTGGGGTTCCTGACTATGTCCAAGCAGCGGCTAGTGGTGGTGCTGGTGGTTGTTCTGCTCACCGTGGGAATTCACTGGCTGCTTAACCATACTAACCTAGGGAACAGGATTCGCGCAGTAGGGCAGAATCGAGAGGCAGCTGCCATTTGCGGAATAAATGTTCATCACATCTATGCTCTTACCTTCGGTCTGGGTTGTGCAGTAACAGCAGTGGGTGGGTGTGCGGCACTGCCCTTTATGCCCATAACGCCTTTCGCGGGAATGGGACTGGCACTAAGAGCATTTGTGGTTGTGATATTGGGAGGACTGGGTAGCATACCTGGGGCTTTGCTGGCGGGCATCATCATCGGAGTGATGGAAATAGTAGGGGCTCATTTTACCAACAGCAGCATAGGCTCCATCATTGTCTTCGCTATATTCCTGGTTATTATCGTTTCCAGGCCGAAAGGTTTAATGGGCACTATCGAGGTGTAATAAATGAAACAAGACAGTGGGATAAGAGCTTTAGGGGAAAGGCTGAGAACTAGACAGATACCTCTAGGATGGGTAATTATCGCAGTCGTGCTGATATTGCTGATAATAGTGCCTTTTGCCTGGAAAGGTAACCCCTACTATGTGCACATCGTCATCACGATTTTCATATGGGGCTACATGGCTACTGCCTGGGGACTGGTAGGGCAGAGTGGACAGCTTTCCTTCGGGCACGCTGCCTTTATGGGAATAGGCGCATATACCACCGGCAT
>CAZQDF010000051.1:0-8734 GCA_964592065.1 uncultured Dehalococcoidales bacterium
TTCAAAGAGGCAAATTTGCTCCTCTAAGAGTGGTATCAGAGTATATAAACATTGCTGACAAGTATCTCCGGGATAACTATGTCAGCCCATATAAGCTAATACCAACTTGGGGAGCGAGTGAAGCTTTCCTACCTGAGGATGCTGATTTGCTCATTGATAATGCCCAAACTGGGAAAACCCTAGCACAACATAACCTGAAAGTCATTGATGTACTCTTCCAGTCTGCAGCCTGTCTGATTGGAAACAAAGACAGCCTTGACTTGCCTGATAAAAAAGAGAAAATGGAGATTTTTGCACAGATATTGAGTGCGAGGCTGTCATGACAAGCTATCTCCTTTGTCATTGCAAGCTAATTCTCTTCTCCCCTAATAGGGGAGAATTAGAGCGAAAAAGGGGTTACCATGATAAAAGTCGAAGGATTTAGTGAAGCTAACAGATTATTAACGAGAGAAAACTTATGGGAATCTTTCACTGCCACGCCAAGGATGGCGACACAAATAAAGCAGGTCTTTGGTGAAGAGCTTTCCCCTCAAGAAGTGGTAGAGCGAATTATCAATGAAGTTCGCAATAAAGGTGATAAGGCTCTCTTTGATTATACCTGGAAACTGGATAACGTTGCACTTGATTCCATGGAGGTAAGCAAGAAGGAAATTACAGCAGCCTACAACAAGGTGGACAAGGAACTTATCTCAGCTTTTCAACTAGCAGCTAAAAGGATACACGATTTCCATTTTATGGGTGAGCGTAAGGTTGGCATAGTTCCCATCAACAAGTACCTAAGACAACAGATTCGCCCCCTAGGCAGGGTAGGCCTGTATGTTCCCGGTGGCACTGCTGCCTATCCATCAACGGTACTCATGATGGCCATACCAGCTAAGGTGGCAGGCGTAAAGGAAATCAGCATGGTTTCACCGCCTGCTAAGGATGGCATGATTCCTGCTGCTACATTAGTGGCTGCAGATATTGCTGAAGTCAGCCGCATTTTCAAAATCGGTGGCGCTCAGGCTATTGCTGCTCTAGCCTTTAGCACTGAGTCAATACCCAGAGTAGATAAGATTTGTGGTCCTGGTAATACCTTTGTCACCCTGGCTAAAAAAATGGTTTATGGCGTAGTAGCTATTGATGGTCTCCAAGGCCCGAGTGAGATAGTTATTATAGCTGACGAGACAGCCAATCCTGCTCTTTGTGCCGCTGACCTTTTGGCTCAAGCTGAACATGATCCTCTAGCCTCGGTAATTTTAATCACTACCTCGTCTCGATTGCTCGAGCAAGTTGAAAAGGAACTCGCAATGCAACTAGGGAAATTGAGCCGCACCTCTATTGCCGCTCAGGCTATCGATAGAGGGCTGATTGTGCTTGTTGACAGCATAGCCCAGGCGATAGAGTTAGCTAACCTTTTTGCCCCAGAACACCTTTCTGTTATGGCATCCAACGCTCCCTCCCTGATTCCCAAGATTCACAATGCGGGCTGCATTTTTGTTGGTGAAGATTCGCCAGTAGTCTTAGGGGATTACGTTGCTGGCCCTAGCCATGTATTGCCTACAGGAGGTAGTGCTCGCTTTAGCTCTCCTTTAGGTGTCGAGGATTTCCTGAAAGTCACCAACGTTATCGCCTTAGATGAGCCTACCATGCAAGAACTAAGTCAGGCAGCCATGGTAATAGCCAGAGCTGAAGGGCTTGATGCCCATGCTAAAGCATTGGAAAAGAGATTAAAAGAGTGAGGAAACCTTGCATAATGCCTCGGTGTGAGAAAAGCTGGAGCATCCTTTTCCCTTTGATGGTGAACGACTGAAGTGAGGGTGAAAACTTAAAATGGATATAGAAAAACTAATAAGACCTGAATTAGCAGCTATGAAGTGTTACACGCCTATCGAGCCTATAGAAATTTTGAGCCAACGAGCTGAACTACCTTTGGGAAGGATAGTCAAACTTGATGGCAATGAAAACCCCTATGGCTGTTCTCCCAGGGTTTATCGAGCTCTAGCCAATTATTCCTACTATCATATTTATCCTGACCCAGCACAAAAAAGGCTAAAACAAGCTCTGGAGGGATATACTGGCTTAAGTCAGGAGCACATTGTTTGTGGCAGTGGCAGCGATGAACTGATTGACCTCATCCTAAGGATTTTTCTCAAGCCCGGGGATAAGACTATCAATTGTTCACCGACATTTGGCATGTATCCTTTTAGCACTGAGGTTTGCGGAGGTAAGGTGGTTGATGTACCTCGAGCAGAAGATTTCACCGCTGATATAGCAGGTATAAAAAGAATATTGAGCGAAAAAACAAAGGTTGTATTTGTAGCTTCTCCTAATAATCCTACCGGCAATCTCATTACCGAGCAAGAAATCGTGGAACTAGTTAACACTGGGAAAATTGTGGTAGTAGACGAGGCCTATTTTGAGTTTGGCAATATGACTATGGCTGGCCTTGTACCTACCTACCCCAATTTAATAGTTCTACGCACTTTCAGCAAATGGGCAGGATTAGCTGGCTTGAGGATAGGCTACGGCATTTTCCCTATAAAAATTGTCGACTACCTGATGAAGATTAAGCAGCCCTATAATATTAATGTTGCAGCCCAGGTAGCTATATTAGCCTCTCTGGCAGACATATATTATCTTCATGGTAATGTAGCAAAGATAGTTGCTGAGCGGGAGCGATTATTTAGCAAACTAAAAGAGCTAGATTGGCTAAAACCCTATCCTTCTAATGGCAATTTCATTCTTTGCTCCCTACGCTGTCATTCTGAGCGAAGCAAAGAATCTCCAGCTAAGAAAATCTGGCTCCAGTTGCAAGAGGAGGGGATTTTTATCCGCTACTTTGATAGTCCAAGGTTAAAAGATTGCCTGCGAATAAGCGCTGGCAAGCCTGAGGATACTGATGCCTTAATCGAGGCATTAAAGGAGGTAAAATATGACTGAAAGAAAAGCAACGATAACTCGTGAGACTGCGGAGACAACCATTAGAGTAGAGCTCAACATTGATGGCAGCGGGCAATTTGAAATTACCACAGGCATAAGAATGTTTGACCATCTGCTGGCCCAGCTAGCTCAGCATGGAGTATTTGACATAATAATTTCAGCATCAGGCGCTGACCAGCATCACGTAGTTGAGGATGTAGCTATCTCTTTGGGTAAAGCTTTTAACCAAGCATTAAAAGAGAAACAAGGTATTACTCGCATGGCATATGCAATCGTGCCTATGGATGAAGCTTTATCTGCAGTAGCAGTAGATATATGTGGTAGAGCTTACAGCGTGATAGAGGCATCCTTTAGCAGGAATAATATAGGAGACTTATGCGCTGATTTAGTCCGCCATTCTCTTATTTCCTTTGCCTCCGAAGCTAAAATTAACCTCCACGCCAGGGTAATCACTGGAATCAACGACCATCACAAAGCCGAAGCCTTATTTAAGGCCTTAGGCCGAGCCCTGGATTCAGCCACCCACATTGACGAGCGAATTATTGGCAGAGTGCCCAGCACAAAGGAGGTTATCGAGAGTTGAAAGCATTTCTCAATATATTAAGGAAGGGATATACTTCTTTCGGAGAGTAAAGGAAACTAGGAAACCCTAATAGGGATGCGGGATGAGATTGAAAAAGATTGGTGTCTTAACTAGCGGTGGTGATGCTCCAGGTATGAACGCTTGTATCAGAGCAATAGTTCGCTGCGGAGTCAATCATAAGCTAGTAGTAATAGGGATTCGACGGGGATATGCTGGGCTGCTTGAGAGAGACTTTGAGAAATTGGGTTCTCGCTCAGTAGCTAATATTATCCAGCAAGGGGGGACTTTTCTAGAGACTGCTCGCTGTGACGAAATGAAGACTGCCGAAGGAGTAAAAAAGGCAGTGCAAATTTTACAGCAAGAAGGTATTGAAGGTTTGATAACCATAGGTGGGGATGGCACCTTTCGCGGTGCAGTAGCACTAGCTGAAGCAGGAGACATAAAGGTCATCGGTATTCCCGGGACTATAGATAACGATGTTTATGGAACTGATTATGCTATTGGCTTTGACACAGCCATAAACACAGCTTTAGATGCCATAGACAAAATCAGGGATACTGCAGGGTCTTTACAGCGGCCCTTTTTTATTGAGGTCATGGGGAGAGACAGAGGCTTCATTGCTTTAGACGTAGGGATTGCTGGCGGAGCTGAGAGCATTCTGATTCCTGAAACAGAAACAAAAATAGAAGAGCTTTGCCTTGATATAAGGCGTAATTTCAAGAAAGGCAAGAAATCCTCTATTGTGGTAGTTGCTGAAGGAGACGAGGCAGGAGGTGTGTTTCAAATTGCTCAGCAGGTATGGGAAAGACTGAGATTGGAATACCGGATTTGCGTCTTGGGACATATACAGAGAGGTGGTTCACCCACAGCTAGGGACAGAATTTTAGCCAGTAAATTAGGAGCGGCGGCTGTGGATGCTTTAGCTAATGGGGAAACGGGTTACATGGTTGGGGAATCGAAAGGGGAAATAGCTTTTACGCCATTGAGGGAGACATGGGAAAAGCGAAAGGAACTAGATAATAACTTGCTACAATTAATGAAGGTATTAGCTGCTTAGGGATATGAAGAAGTTATCTATAGGCAAAATAAGGGGCTTGCAACGATTGGCCAACGATAAAGGCATCATGGCAATGTGTGCTCTAGACCACAGAGGCTCATTGATGAGAATGCTTGACGAAACACATCCTGACAGTGTCAGCTACCAGGCCATGGTAGATTTCAAGCTAGACCTCTGCCGAATTTTAGCCCCTCATGCTAGTGCTATTCTCCTCGACCCTATTTATGGAGCAGGACAGGCGATTTCCGCTGGTGTCTTACCCCAAAATACAGGATTGCTGGTAAGTCTAGAAGAAAGTGGTTATTCAGGCAAAGCAGAGGCAAGGATCACTGATTTATTGCCTGATTGGAACGTGAGGAAAATAAGCAGGATGGGAGCAACAGCAGCTAAGCTTTTACTTTATTATCGCCCTGATGTTGGTGTCGCCGGGAAGCAATTAGATACAGTGAAAAGATTAGCAGGCGATTGTCTAAAGGAAGACATGCCTTTTATAGTTGAACCACTAAGCTACAAGGTGGGGACCACGGAGAGCAATCCCCAAAACTTTGCCAAGATGAAGCCACAATTAGTTGTGGAAACAGCAAAGCAAATTACAGCATTCCCCATTGATGTGCTTAAGGCTGAGTTTCCTTCCGACCTTGAATATGAGAAAAACGAGGGTAAACTGTTAGACCTTTGCCACCAGCTTAATGATGCAAGCCAAGTTCCCTGGGTTATCCTCAGCGCTGGAGTAAGCTTTGACCTCTTCTACCAAGAGGTAGAAATAGCTTGTCGGGCAGGGGCTTCGGGTTTCTTAGCCGGGCGTGCTTTGTGGCAAGAGGCTGCCAAGGCTAGCTCCAGACAAGAGCGATTGAAATTCTTAGAGACCACTGTGGTCAAAAGACTTGAAAGTCTAAACCAATTAGCCAATGCTTATGGGACTCCGTGGCATACCAAGCTTGAAGCCAGTGAAGTAGACGAAAGCTGGCACAGTAACTATTGAATGGCTTCTTTTTATGTGGGCCCTTAGTAACTAACAATATTGACTCTGGCAGTTTTTACCACGATTTAATATGTTTTGCAATGATGTCTATTGCTTTAAATACTTCTGGGGAGGGCAGGGAATAAGCAGTCCTTATTCTAGTATACTCATGCTTGGGCTCAGGGAATATCCAAATATTTCCTCTGAAATCTTTAGCATCAGACTGTAATAGTTTATCTTCCAGGCTATAGTCGAAATTAAGGCTCTGCGCTAAAGATTCATCTCCCCTCCATTCAATAGCTACCACCTTGCCCCAAAACGGCTGACTTCTCTTTCTAATTAACCTAGTTTTCTTGAGTAGTCGTTTCCCCGTTATGTTTGGACTCTTCACCAAGTAATCTAGGAAGTAGCTCGTCCCATACTGGCTAGTTACGCTGATAACATTTACCAAATCTATATTCCCATCTTTCAGCTTTATGATTCCCTCTGATCTTTGCCCTGAGAAGCGGCTCAGCCTTATCTTTTCTTGGTCGCTGCCTTTTTCTAGCAGAGGGCCTTCCATTCCGGTTTCCTCAAGATGCTGGCAAAATTCTTCTCTCTTCAGGAGACCAGCTTTCTTTCTCTTGCGGAGGGCCAAAGACAATCCAATGGCTACTAATGCACCCATTACGATGCTGAATATACTGCTCCAGTCCATCTCTCTGATAAGATAATTTAGATTTCCTCTAGCTCAAAGGCATAATTCTCAATGACAGGATTAGCTAATAATTTGCGACACATCTCATTCGATTGCTGCTGAGCTTTATCGTAGTCATTCCCCTCTATTTTGACTTCCATATATTTGCCAGCCCGAACGCTTGTTACCTCGGTAAAACCTAAATTATGTAATGCCCCTTTTATAGTTAAGCCTTGGGGGTCATTAACCGTAGGTTTTAAAGTAATGTAAATTTTAGCTAGATACATCTGTTGCCAATTCCTTGCCTGTAAACAGTTCATGGATTTTATCATACCGCTGGGTTGTGGCCTCGATTACCTCTGGTGGCAACGTGGGTGACGGCGGCTCCTTGTTCCATCCTGAAGCTAAAAGCCAGTCACGAACCGGCTGTTTATCAAAGCTAATTTGTGATTGCCCTGGTTTGTATTGGCTGGCATCCCAAAAGCGAGATGAGTCTGGTGTTAGTAACTCATCAATAAGCGCTAACTTATCGTTGATGAGGCCGAACTCAAACTTAGTATCGGCAATTATTATGCCTTTGTTTCTAGCATAATCCCGAGCATAGCAGTAGATGAGCAAGCTTTTTTCTTCTAAATCTCCAATTAGTTCTTTAATGCCGAGGTTCTTTATGTCCTGCTCATTTAGAGGGCGGTCATGCTCAGTATCGCTTTTAGTAGTAGGAGTAAAGATGGGTTGGGGCAATTCCTCACTTTCTTTCATGACTGATGGCAAGTGAATATTGCCAACTTTTCCCGTCTCCTTATACTCTGCCCATGCTGAGCCAGAGAGATAGCCGCGAACAATACATTCAACAGGGATGCGTTCAGCTTTAGCTACAATCATAGAGCGACCTGCAAGACAGTTAGGTAACTCTCCAGAATAGCCCGATAGATTCTTCACTTCGTTCAGAATGACATTGCTATCAATTACCTTAATAAAGTGATTAGGAATGATATGGGCTGTCCTCTCAAACCAGAAAGCGGAAAGCTGGTTAAGAACCTTTCCTTTGTCAGGAATGCCGCAAGGCAAGACAGCATCAAAGGCAGAGATGCGGTCAGTAGACACTATAAGGAGTTTATCGCCTAAATCGTAAACATCTCTCACCTTGCCATGGCGAAATAAGGGAAGAGGTAAACTGGTTTGTAACAAAACAGACATATTTAACCTATGCTAAATGGCATGTGGGGCTAAGCTTTCTACTTCAGCTTGCTCCACCTTCCTTGCCTTGCTTAGCCCTAATCGTTCGAAGACGCTATCTACATATTTCAGGTAATAGTTATAGTCAAAGATAGATTCGAGCTCGTCTTTGGTAAGGTGAGCTGCCATTCGTTTATCCGTCTTGAGCAAATCAAGAAAACTTTTCCTTTCCTGCCATGCCTTCATAGCGTTATCTTGCACCATCTTATAGGCTTCTTCTCGCGGTAGCCCTTTCTCTATTAAAGCTAGCAGCACTCTTTGAGAGAAGATTAACCCTTGGGTAAGCTCAAGGTTGTGACGCATATTTTCGGAATAAACCTTAAGCCCTTTCATCACTGAGGTGAATATGGATAACATGTAGTCTAACGCTAAGCAAGAATCAGGTAGGATGATTCTCTCTGCAGAGGAATGACTAATATCACGCTCGTGCCATAAGGCAATATTTTCCATAGAGGTCGAGGCATAGCCTCTTAGTAATCTGGCAAGCCCACAGATGCGCTCGCAGAGCTCAGGATTTCGCTTATGAGGCATCGCCGAGGAGCCTGTTTGTCCTGATTGGAAAGGTTCTTCAAGTTCGAGAATTTCGGTTCGCTGGAGATTCCTAACCTCAGTGGCAAATTTTTCCAAAGAGCTGGCAAGAATTGCCAGGGTGGTCACGAATTGGGCATGGCGGTCACGCTGGATTATCTGACTTGATACTATGGCCGGAGTCAACCCCAATTTAGCGCAGGCTATTTTCTCAACCTGAGGAGGCACGGTAGCATAGGTGCCTACCGCTCCAGATATTTTGCCCACGGATATATTTCTCTTGGCTTCCGCCAACCTTTGAGCATTGCGTTTCATTTCCTCAACCCACAGGGCCATCTTTAAACCAAAAGTAGTCGGTTCGGCATGAATACCGTGGGTTCGCCCCATCATAATAGTATGCTTATGCTCCACAGCTTTATTCTCTAAGATGGGAATAAGTCTAGCCACGTCTTGCTCTAAGATATTAGCTGCTTGGGTTAATTGTAAACTCAGGGCGGTATCCATAATATCTGAAGAAGTAAGACCGAGATGGATAAAACGGGATTCCTCACCAAGGCTTTCAGCCACTGAGCTAGTAAAGGCTGTCATGTCATGGTGAGTTACCTGTAGAAATTCGGCAATACGGTCTAAGTTATAGCTAGCCTTCCTTATTTTGGGTATAGCCTCTTGGGGGATTTCGCCCAGCTCAGCCCAAGCTTCACAAACAGCTATTTCCACTTTAAGCCACTGGTCAAATTTACTTTCTTCAGACCATATTTTCTTCATCTGTGG
>CAZQDF010000052.1:0-6050 GCA_964592065.1 uncultured Dehalococcoidales bacterium
AATGCCCCTATCCCAATGCGAAAATTAAGAGCATGGATACGAGCAAGGCTGAGGCATTGCCAGGCGTGAGGGCTGTTCTCAGATATGATGACCCGGAAATAAAAGGGAAAATGGCTCTGAGCACTTATGGGGCGGAGGAGGATATTGTTGCTGACTATGCCTACTTCGAGGGAGAAGAAGTGGGAGCCGTAGTGGCTGCTGATTCCGAGGATATAGCAGATGAAGCATTGAAACTGATAGACGTGGAATGGGAGCAGCGGCCATTTGTCCTGGACCAAGAGGAGGCAGCACAGCCTAGTGCCGTGCTGGCAAGACCAGAGTGGTACCCTGAGAGTAACGAGCTGCCGAGACCGATGTGGGTTCCTCCAACCTTTGAGATAGGTGATATAGAGAAGGGCTTCAAAGAAGCCGATAAGATAATAGAATTTAAGGCTAGAAGGCGGTACCACGGCGGCGCTAGTGTGGAAGCTCCTAATGGTATCAGCAGGTGGGAAGGAGATTGTCTCGAGTTGTGGGTGCACCATCAGCACCCATACGAGCATAAATGGGCCGCAAATAAGTGGTTTGGTATACCTATGAGCAAGGTCAAGGTTAATTCCCCTTATAATGGGGCAATGTATGGAGGCTGGAACTGGATAGATTATAGCATGGTTCCTCAATGCGTTAGTGCAATCCTGGCCAAGAGGACCGGCAAGCCTGTGAAGTGGATCTTTGATAGAAGAGATGACTTCTACTTCGGTCAAATGGACTGCATGGTGACTTATTTCAGGGTAGGATTTAAGAATGATGGCACTATCACTGCCGTAAAAATGAAGACTTATTTCGCCAACCTTCGGTCTGAGGCTGCAGCTCATCTACTTGAGAATACCAGGATTCCTAATATGTATTCTGAGACTATTGCAGTCCAGGTGAATAGAGGACCTGTTATGGCAGTTAGATGCGAGCAAGCTCCACCAGCTTTTGGCTTGATTCATGTGTTTGACCGTGTAGCTGCTGAACTGGGAATGGACCCCACCGAGCTTGCGCTGAAGAATGATGGTGCTGAAGGGGAAGATATGGAGTACCTTGCGGAATTCAAGCGTAAGCATGGATTTCCAGTCAGGGACAGTCTAAAGGAGGGAGTAGAGGCGGGGAAAAAGGCAATGAAGTGGGATGAGAAATGGCATGCCCCGGGTGCAAAGAGACTTCCCAATGGGAAGATGCATGGCTTGGGCTTTATCTGGGACCATGAATGGGATGATAATAGGGGAGCAGCCGTTGCGGGTGTGTTGATTCAACAGGATGGTTCGGTTAGCATCGTAGGTCAGCACTGCGATATAGGAGTTAATGGTGAGAGTGCATACTGTCAAGTTGTTGCCGAGGAACTGGGGATGCGCTATGAAGATGTCTTCATCAGGCAGCAAGACGATGTGCATTTTGCCCTGATGACGCCTGACGGTTCCTGTAACCTGATTACGAATGCATATACCCTGAAGAAAGCTGCCAGGAAAGCAAAGCAAAAGCTGCTTGAATTAGCTACCAGCACTACTCCTGTAATGGAAGAACAAATTCTAGCTGCTTTTCCAGACAGGAAACCAGAGGACCTGGATGAGAGAGAGAGGGATATTCCAGCCGCTTTCCCAGGCATGAAGCCCGAGGACCTGGATGTGAAGGACAGTGTGATTTATGTTAAGGCAGACCCATCAAATAGAAAGACGGTGGCCGAAGTGGTTAAGGATGTGGCGGGAAGTATAACTTTCAAAACAGAAATGGCAGCGATACAAAATACACGCCACGAGCCTGTCTATGCTTGGGCCTGGCATCGTCAAGGAAGGTACGGAACGGAGCCCGGGCGACATCGCTTGTGCAGGCAAGCGCATTTCTGTGAAGTAGAGGTGGATGATGAGACTGGAGAGGTCGAGGTAACCAAAGTAGTCAACGTCAATGATGTGGGCAAAGCAATATCTCCCGAAGCAGTAGAAGGCCAGATGTATGGCGGCACCTATATGGGCGTGGGCAGGAATAAGACCGAGGAGTATGTCTGGGATGAGCAAACCGGGGTACTGCTTAACGGCGATTTTCTAAACTACAAATTCGCCACCATGAATGATGTTGGGCCTATTGAGGCCATTATCCAAGAAACAGGCATGGGCTATGGTCCATATGGGTCAGTTGGGATTGGCGAGGATATTGCTACTGTGGGAACATTTCTACTTCAGGGCGCCGTGTATAATGCCATAGGTAAATGGGTCGATGACTATCCCATCACTCCAGATAAAGTTCTCAAGGCTTTAGGAAAAGCATAGGAGGTGTAATTAAATGAAAGAGTTCAAACATGTAAATGCAGGGACGGTAGAGGAGGCAGCCTCGGTAGTGAAAGAGTATGAGGGGAGAGCTAAGGTTAGCGCCGGTGGCACAGATTTGCTAGGCGAAATGAAGGACGAAATACTCCCCGAATACCCTGAGGTCGTAGTGAACCTCAAGTCCATTCAAGGATTAGATTATATCAAGGAAGAAGGTGGCACATTAAAAATTGGTGCTCTAACCAGGCTGGAGGATATAGCCAAGGACAAAGCGGTAAAAGACAAGTATGCCGCGCTGGCAGAGGCAGCCTATAGAGTAGCTTCGCCGCATATCAGGGAGATGGGCACTATAGGTGGAAATATCTGCCAAGGCAATAGGTGCTGGTACTACTGGGTTCCTGATAATAGGTTCTACTGCATAAGGAAGGCTGGCAAGATGTGCTATGCCCCGGTTGGGGAGAATAGGTACCATTCAATATTCGGTGCCGTAAGGGTGGACAGCACGCCTTGTTCCTCGGCTTGTCCTGCTAGCGTGGATATTCCCTCCTACTTAAGTAAAATCAGGGATGGCGACTTGCTCGAAGCCGCCAAAATGCTGCTCAAATTTAACCCGATTCCGTCGATGACGGGAAGGGTGTGCCCTCATTTCTGCGAGCAAGATTGTAATCGGGGAGAGTTCGATGAAGCCATATCTATAAGGTCCATCGAGCGGTCCATGGGTGATTATGTGCTTGAGAACGCCAGCAAGATCTTAAAGGCTCCAGGAAGAGAGAATGGCAAGAGTGTGGCTATTGCAGGCTCTGGCCCCGCTGGCCTCTCAGCCGCGTATTATCTCAGGAAGTCTGGACACCGTGTAACTGTGTTCGAAAGATTGGAAGAAGCTGGTGGAGTGCTCATGTATGGAATACCGGGGTACAGACTGCCCAAGGACGTCGTTAGAAGGCAGATTAAAGCCCTTGAGAGCACAGGAATCGAGTTTAAGCTCGGTGTTGACATAGGCAAGGATATGGATGTGAAGAAGCTCATGGATAGCTTTGATGCTGTGTTCTTTGCGGGGGGAGCCTGGACGGAGAGAGACCTGGGAATAAAAGGGGAAGAGTCAATGATGGCTGGCCTGGAATTCCTGAGAAACGTGAATCTGGGAGCCAGAGAAGCGCCTGGACAGAAAGTTGCGGTGATAGGTGGTGGAAATGTCGCCATAGACGTGGCTAGGACATTGTTGAGGCTAAAAGCTGAACCTGTGATTCTATATAGACGTAGCGAAGAAGAGATGCCAGCTATAGAAGAGGAAGTCAAGAATGCCAAGGAAGAAGGCATTAAATTTGAGCTCCTCACCCTGCCAGTTGAAGCAGCAAAGAAGGGTAGTAAAATAGCCCTTAAGTGTGTGAGGATGAAACTCGGGGCTTTGGATGAGACGGGGAGAGCTCGACCTGTACCGATAGAAGGTTCAGAGTTCACCACTGAGTTTGATGCTGTAATTAAGGCGATTGGAGAGGGAGCGGACACGTCATGCATTCCCGTTGAGTTTCTTGATGAGAAAGGAAGGTTGAAGATAGATCTTTCTACGCACTCGCTTGGTAAAAATCTTTTTGCTGGAGGAGATTTCGCCACTGGCCCAGCAACAGTCGTGGAAGCTATCGCTGGAGGTAGAGAAGCCGGGGATTCCATAGCTCAGTATTTGGGAACAAAGGCTGAGGATAAGGAAGTTATTAAACCCTCTGAAAGCTTTGATAGCTCGTACTTCAAGAAGATGAGTAGGGTCAAGGTGCCTGAGCTCTCAATATCCGAGCGGATTAAGAGCCTAGATGTTGAGGATGTTCTTGGGCTAGGCTCAAGTGAGGTGGGAACAGAGGCAAACAGGTGTTTTAATTGCGGATGCTTGGCAGTTAACCCATCTGATATTGCTCCAGCGTTAATAGCTTTAAGCGCGAAAATTAAGACTACGGAGAGGGTTGTTGAAGCAGAGAAGTTCTTCTCAGTAGAAGGGGAGAAAACAACAATCCTAGCTGACGACGAGATAGTGACTGAGATTCAAGTACCAAAACCTAATGCTGCTACCAAGAGCAATTTCATCAAGTTTGCGCTTAGAAAATCGATAGACTTTCCAGTAGTTAACTGTGCATCAGCGGTAGAGAGTGCAGGAGGTAAAGTTAAGGCTGCCACGATATGCTTGAATGCAGTGTATAACAATCCCTATCGAGCCACTAAAGCAGAGCAATCCATTATAGGCAAGCAGATAGATGAGGCAACTGCCGAAGCTGCTGGTAATGCAGCTGTTGCTGAGGCGTGCCCGTTAGAGAGGAATAGATACAAGATTCAAATAGCAAAGACGTTGGTGAAAAGAACAATATTGGCTTGTAAATAGTGGGTGAATTCTTTCAAGGGTAGAAATGCTGGGGCTAATTCTCGGAATTAGCCCCAGTTTCGTGATATGGTTTGGCCGCAACACAACTTATTGCGGCCAAAGTGGTTATTCGGGGTTGTTAATAGCTAATCGGTGGGAGGAGAACGAGATGGTAGGATAAATCATGGTTCAACTCTTGTATTTTCTTAGGAGAAGGAATGACATTTATCTCTATCGCCAAGTCGGGCTTCTGATAACGTCGGTTATGTTTCCGGGATTGTGCCCTCCTCACCACTGAACGAACATGGGCATGACTACGTGAGTATAGTTGTCTACCCCTATGGGGCGGATGACCCCCGGGCTTGAGGGGGTGGTAATCTCCAGGGCAACTTGAGTTTGGTGAAGGATACTTAAAACGTCGGAAAGATATTTTACATTAAAGGCAATTTTGGCCTCTTCACCGTCGACAAGAGCATCAATTTCACTGACATTGTCACCAATTTCTTCAGCCTGAGCAGAAATGGTTACCTTTCCCGGGGTAAGCTCAGCGCCTGGGGTGACAACTACGCGAACAATGCCACTAGCGTCACGAGCAAATATGGAAGACATTTTAGCGACTCGCAGAAATTCATTAATATCTACTACTGCTCTCGTCGTATAGCTCTGGGGAATGACTTGGGAATAGTTGGGAAATGAGCCTTGAATAAGCTGAGAGACTATCTCGGCATTCTTGAGGCGGAAGAGGGCCTGATTCTTTTGTTGATCTATGGTAATTTCCACTGCTTCCTCTTGGTCAGCGAGAAGGCGGTTTAGCTCATTGAGAGTTCTTGCTGGAATGATTATAGTAATTTTCTGGTCAACTGCAGAGGCGAGAGTTGTTTTGTGGACAGCTAATCTGAAGCCGTCAGCAGCTACCAGGTTGAGTTGTTTATCCTCAAGCTCGGTGTTGATTCCGGTTAATACAGGCCGGGACTCTTCAGTGGCAGCGGCAAAGACGACTTGTGCAATTCCTTCTCTGAGGTAAGCTGCCTCAATGCTGGTAGTCAGGCCATCGCTTATCTTGGGGGTGGGTGGAAAGTCTTGAGCATCAATGCCATTGATATGGGCATGGAAGCGGCCGCTTTTAAGCTCCAAAGTGTGACTGTCAGCGGGAAGAGTGATTTCAATCAAGTCATTAGGCAAGGAATTAACAAAATCAACGAGCAGTCGAGCCGGAGCAGTTATGCTGCCTTCCTGTTCTACCTTGGCGCCAATCCAGCAGGTAGTAGCCATTTCCAGGTTGGTAGCTGCTAGTTTGAGACGTGATGGCTCAGCCGTTATGAGGATATTTTGGGTAATAGGCAAGGTAGACCTAGTAGCCACAGCTCTACCAACTATTCCTAGCCCCTTACTTAGATTCTCTTGCAGACAAGATAATTTCATTA
>CAZQDF010000052.1:6150-8573 GCA_964592065.1 uncultured Dehalococcoidales bacterium
TATCGCTCCCAGTGATTTTTCCTCTATTGTAGTCAAGCCGCCTTCAATATTACCTTTGCCAGGATTTGTGCCCCTTATATCTACTTTGGCATCCAAGAAACGCTTTTCAAAACGCTCAGTGATTTCTATAATTCTGCGGCCTACCTTGCTGGATGCTGCTCTCTGTGCTAATAGATGTTCAGCTCCGATAAACTCTGTAGTTTCGCTGAAGACACCGCTTCCACCGTTTTTAATTACTGAGTCAAAAGCTGCACCAATAGCAGGATTGGCACCTAGGCCTGAAGTAGTATCGGAGCCACCACACTCAGCGCCAAACATTAGCTTGGAGTCATCAAATTCTTCCCTCCTTATACGTGAAGCGTCACTCACCATCTGTCTGGCGATTCGCGAACCTTCAGCCACAGTGGCAATAGTCCCGCCTATTTTTTGAATTACAACCTTTGCCACAGGCTTCCCCGACAGAGCAATATTATTCAGTACTCCGTCAACATCAGTTGTTTCACAGCCGAGGCCCACCAGCAAAACGGCAGCTAGGTTGGGATTACGGCCAAGATTGGCCAAAGTCCGATTCACCAAGTTTATATCAGGCGGAGTAAGTCCACAGCCTTGGTAGTGAGTAAAAAGTGCACACCCCTTAACATTTTCACTGATTTGGCGAGCTGCATCACAGGAACAGGCTACTGTCGGTACTATGCCTACATAGTTCCTAGTGCCTACAGAACTATCTGGTCGAGGATAACCCCAAAAACTCATTTTTTTACCTCCTTGGCTAGATTACCACGAGCTCGAGTGCTGGTTACTCTGTGTATGCGGACATGCTGTCCAAGCTGAACATCTGTGGTAGACTCACTAATGATTGTAGCATATTTCATTATGGGTGAGCCGGATTTTATATAGCTGAGGCTGAACTTATGCCCAAAGGGCATGATATTTGCTAACATCTCAGAAATAGCACTTCCATCTGTCTTCAGCTCCATGACCTGCTCTGTGTGTCACTTAGTCTAGAACCGACAGTAAGAAAGCAATTCCTGTAGATATATACCTTTGACACTTCTTGGCTTATTATTCTCCTTTCCTCTTTGCGTTTAAAAGCAGTGCGGTTTTGAAACCTATAACACTGGAACGAACTTCTGCATGTCAAGGCGGAAAGGCGTATAAGTGCCATCCTCTACCTTTGCCTGATGCTCTGCTATCTCCACCTCATCGAGGTCTATTCCTAATCCAGGTGTTTCGGGAACTTCAATGCAGCCATCAACAATCTTTATCCGCGGTTTAACTGCCCATGGTGCCATTTGCTCATGCTCAAGGATCAGGAATGAGGGAATGGCAGCCGATAGCTGCGCATTTGCCATGGCAGCAATGGGGCCGAATGGATTGTGAGGGGCAACTTTAATCTGATAAGCTTCGCACATAGCGCATATTTTCATTGCCTCAGTTATTCCGCCAACTTTACCGCAGTCAAACATGACGACATCTAGAGCCCCACTTTCAAGGTATTCCTTTAATTCTAGCTTTGAGTTGAGCCTCTCACCCGCAGCAATGGGGGTATTAATATGGTCGGAAACCTTCTTCATTGCCTTTACCATCCCTACGGGAACGGGCTCCTCATACCACATGAGGTTATATTTCTCCAACAAATTGCCTATTGTTATTGCGGTTGAGGCATTAAACTTGCCATGGCACTCAACAATTAAGTCAATATCATCCCCGACGGCGTTCCGTATCGCCTCCACTCTCTCCACCGCTGCCATTATTTCGCTTTTCCTGTAACTGTGGTATCCATCCCTGCCCGGCTCAAAGGGGTCAAATTTGATAGCAGTATAGCTCTCCTTGACCAGCTCCAAGGCATGTTCACCAAGCTCCTCAGGTGTGTACTTTACAGCACCCCACGGCTCAGAAAATAGGTCATCCATTTTCTTATCAGGATAAGAATTCCATGTTCCCCGAAGGTGAGGATAAACTCTTACCTTCCTTCGGTAAAGGCCACCGAGTAATTCGTAGACCGGGACTCCTAATTTTTTACCCTTAATATCCCACAGTGCTATATCCACAGCGCTTATCATTGAATTTGCATGTCGAAAGGAAGTGGCGTTCATCATCTTCCTCCATACCCTCTCTATGTTAAAAGGATTCTCGCCTAGGAGAATATCTCGCAAAAAAGTGACCTGCCCTTCGAGAATTCCCCTGTGTTGGATTACGTTTTCGCCTACACCTGTTAGGCCCTCTTCGCTAGTATAGACTTTTATAAATGGAATGTAACCGCACCAAAAGACTTTTATATCTGTGATTCTCAATTCAGGCATTTTGATTACCCTCCAAATTGAACTCTGTGCAAATATTAACAGGAAAGGTAAATTCTATCAAGAAGGTGTGCTGGCTGACCACATAGGTAACACTTGTCCAGGGATTTTAGCAAGTTCTTT
>CAZQDF010000053.1:0-8568 GCA_964592065.1 uncultured Dehalococcoidales bacterium
AATGTCTTATGTGTTGGTGGAGGAGTGCTTATTGCTCCTCTTCATTTCGTAGCTTCAGCACTGCACGAAACTGGAAACAGGGTTATCACTATAATTGGTGCCAGGAACAAAGACTTGTTAATCTTCGAAGACGAGCTAAAATCTGTGAGTCAGGAGCTTTATATTAGCACGGATGATGGCTCAAAGGGTTATAGAGGGCTTGATTTCGTTAAGGGAATTTTGGACCAAAAGAATATAAATCGAGCTGTTGCTATGGGACCGGTAGCCATGATGAGAGCTGTTTGTGAAATCACCAAGCCCTACAATATAAAGACCATAGTAACATTAACACCTATAATGGTCGATGGAACGGGGATGTGTGGATGCTGTCGTGTTTCTGTAGGGGGACAGACTAGGTTTACCTGCGTAGATGGGCCGGAATTTGATGGCCATCAAGTAGATTGGGAACTTTTGCGTTCACGGATGCGCACATATTCAACTGAAGAAAGGATATCTTCACTTTTTTACGAAAGGCTGGGAGAAGAGAGACTAAGAATAGGGAGTAATTGAACCTGTCATATTTTAAAGCCTTAGCTAGAGGAGAGCCGAGGAGCCATGGTTGAGAAGAAAAAGATGAATCTAAACCAGGGGCTCATACCCAAACAAGCTCCGGAGGTAAGAAGAAGGAATTTCAATGAAGTAGCCCTGGGATATATTGAAGAACAAGCTATTGAGGGAGCAAGTTGCTCAGAACAGGTTGCGTGCTATTGGAAAAACGAAAAACCGCTGTGGCATAGCGGTCAATTCCTCTGGGATTTAACACTAAAGTGCCAATCATTCTAAAGTCATAATTAGCGCCTGGCTACCCAAATTAAAGATGAGGTATTTCCCTGGGCGCTCAAGGCTCTGTATTGTTTGCCCAATTAACTTATGACGAAATTCTTCAATTGAAGTTTCGGGCACTAAACCGGTGTCAAAGATAGTGACTTGAGCCAAGCTTTACCCCACCACCCAAGGCAAAAGTTCATTTTTAATTGTCTCCACTTCGGGCAGTTGAGGCATTTCTCAGGTCAGTGTAGCGGCATGAAGAGTCTATTCTAATTGAATAATGAGCTTGAATAAAAGGGCTTCAGGCAACCCTGGCGGCAAATCTTGAGATTTGTTGAAAGGGATTAGAACGAGCATTTACCATCCTTTCTGCAAATTGATTATCGCTCATTTGGTTAGCGATTGCCTCGTTAGAAATCGATGCCCTCTTCAGGCTCATCTTGTATTGGAAGAAGCAGGGGACTTGCAGATTTAATTTGAAACAGATATAGTTACAGGATTTTGCCTTGAATTGTCAGCGCATCTACCTTCAGGCAAACACTTTCAGGAGATATAGGAATGGATAAAGTGAACTTAATCATTGATGAGAAGAAACTAGAAGTTAAGAGGGGGACAACAATATTAGAGGCGGCAAGAGAGGCAGGGATTTACATTCCTGCCCTTTGTAATCATCCCGACCTTAAACCGATAGGCATGTGTAAACTCTGTATCGTGGATATCGAGGGTTGGGGCACTTATCCCACCTCCTGTACCACTCTCGCCGAAGATGGCATGAGCGTGAGAACAAAGACGCCAGAGCTTCAGGAGATGCGGAGAAACGTTTTAGAATTACTGCTTTCTGAGGTTCACCATCCTACTACCTGTCTTTTCTGCGATAGAAAAGACGAATGCACGGACTTAAGGGAATGCATGAAAAAAATGCCAGTTACTGTTGGCTGCAAGTATTGCCCTCAGGATGGTGAATGTGAAATCCAGGATGCCATCGAGTACCTGGAACTGGGGAAGGTGAGATATTCAACTGAGTATATGAATTTACCCATCTTAAAGGAACCCTTCTTTGACCGTAATTACAACCTGTGCATACTCTGCGGGAGATGTGTCAGAACATGTGAAGAGGTGAGGGGTGAAGGTGTTATCAAATATGATGTTGAATTTCACCAAAAGCATACGGTGGAAACAAAAACAGGTCTTTCCCTGTTAGATTCTGGATGCAAGTTCTGTGGTGCCTGTGTCGACGCCTGTCCTACCGGTGCACTCTCAGCAAGGCTTGAGAAATGGGAAAAGCCTGAATATACCATAACAACTACCTGTCCTTTTTGCGGCAGTGGATGCCAGATGGAAGTTGGTGTGAAAGATAACCATATAATTAGGGTTAGAGGTAAAAGGGGAGACACGGCAAATAATGGGCAACTCTGTGTAAAGGGAAGATTTGGAGTACTGGATTTCGCGGAGAGCCCCGAAAGACTGACGAAACCGTTATTGAGAGAGAATGGTGTCCTTGTCCCTGTTGATTGGGATAGAGCATTGAATTTAGTTTCAGAAAAATTCTTGCAATATAAAGGCTCTAGCTTTGGCACTCTGGGCTCAGGAAAATTCACAAATGAAGACGCTTACGTTCTTCAAAAATTCGCAAAGATAGTGCTTGAAAGTAATAACCTGGATTATTGCTCAAGGGAATGCCATGGCACTGATGCTGTAGCTCTTGGCGCCGCATTTGGCTCTGGGTGGATGACGAATTCCCTTGCTGAGATGGAGGAGGCAAAATGCATTTTTGTTATTGGTGCAAATCCTACGGAAACTCTCCCGGTTAGTACACTTAGGATGAAGAAAGCTAAAAAGAAAGGGGCAAAGATCATCGTTGTCAACCCCAGAAAGATAGAGCTCTGTGATATAGCCGATATATGGTTGAACCTTGAGCCAGGCACTGATGTCGCTTTGATACAGGGAATTTGTAAAGTAATACTTGAGGAAGGTTTAATAGATGAAGGCTTCATTAAGGAAAGATGTGAGGGATTCGAGGAATTCGAGCGCTCATTGAATGACTTCTCGTTACAAGAAGCATCAAGAATAACCCATATTGAGGAATCTGCAATAAGAGAAGCCGCAAGAGTCTATGCCAAGCATAAACCGTCATATATCCTCGCTTGCCAGGGTGTAACTCAAAGCACGCATGGAACAGACAATTTCTTTGCCCTGGCGAATATGGCTATGATGACGGGAAACGTGGGGAAACAATCAACGGGCATTAATGCTATAAGGGGGCAGAATAATGGAGAAGGACCAGCAGATGTGGGCTTATTCCCAAGCCTTCTTCCGGGAGCTAAACCGATAACTGATCCTGAGGCAAGAAAGAAGTTTGAAGATGCATGGGGCAAGAAGATACCTGAAAAGCCTGGCCTTACCTTAATCGAGATGCTCAATGCCGCACATGCGGGAGAGATAAAGGCAATGTACATAGTTGGCCACGACCCCATGGTTAGCAGCCCCGATAGCAACCATACCAGAGAAGCATTGCAAAATTTGGAGTTCCTTGTTGTTCAGGATATCTTCCTCTCGGAGGTAGCAAAACTGGCTGATGTTGTCCTTCCTGCGGCAAGCTGTCTAGAAAAGGACGGAACAGTTACAAGCTGCGAAAGAAGGATTCAAAGGGTGAGAAAAGTGATAAACCCGATTGGCGAATCTCGTCCCGACTGGGAGATTACCTGTGATATAGCAAGAAGAATGGCAGATGATAAAAACTTCCTATACAACAACCCTTCTGAAATAATGGATGAGATAGCAAAATTAAGCTTACCACATGGCGGAATAAACTATAACAGACTTGATAACGATAGAGGTATTCAATTGCCTTGCCCTAATGTGGAACATCCTGGAACACCTTATCTCCATAAGGATAAGTTCACCAGGGGGAAAGGGAAGTTCCACGTGGTAGAATACAGACCACCAGCCGAGCTTCCGGATAAAGAGTATCCATTTATCCTTACGACTGGGAGGACATATTGGCACTTCCATACTGGCACTATGACCAGAAGGGTGCATGACCTGAATTACATAAGAGACAGAAATTTTGCCGAGATAAACCCTGAAGATGCCTCGTCATTGGAAATCAAAGATGGGGATATGGTTGAAGTATCATCGAGAAGAGGCAAGGTTAATGTGGAGGCAAAACTAACAGAGAGGTCGCCTAAAGGGCTTATTTTTATGACATTCCATTTTGCCGAAGCACCGGCTAATATCCTTACAAATTCAGCGTTTGACCCTTCTGGAAAAACACCTGAATATAAGGTGTGTGCAGTGAAAGTAGGCAAAGTCGCTGGAGGCTAAGATGTATAAGATAGTGAAGAGGGAAGTCCTTGTTCCCAACATAATTCATATTAAGATAGAAGCTCCTGAGATTGCGCGAAAGGTTAAGCCAGGCCAGTTCGTTATACTAAGGGTAGACGAAACTGGAGAGAGGTTCCCCATGTCGTTAGCCGATTGGGACAGAAACGGAGGGACAATTGACATTGCCTTCTATGTTTTCGGGAAAAGCACAAGGAAACTCGCTTCCCTGAGAGAAGGAGATTATGTCATGAACCTTGTGGGGCCTCTCGGTAATGCTACAGAAATCGAGCTTTATGGCAATGTGCTTTGCGCCTGTGGGTGTTTCGGTTGCGGACCTACTATACCTTTAGCCAGAGCTCTAAAAGAAAAGGGAAATAGAATAGTCTCGGTTATGGAAGCGAGAAGCAGGTCTTTCCTTTTCTGGCAAGACAGGTTAGAAGAAGTAAGCGATGAATTGCATATTACTATAGGCGATGGCAGCTATGGAAGAAAATGGTGGACAAACGATTTTATAGGAGAATACTTAAAAGACGGGAATAAAGTTGACAGGATCTTCGCGCATGGATGCCCATTCATGATGATGGAATGCTCTAAAGCATCGAAACCATTTGGAGTTAAGACCATGGTAAGTCTAACCTCGATAATGGTTGACGGAACGGGGATGTGTGGCTGTTGCCGGGTTTCCGTAGGCGGAGAAACGAAATTTACTTGTGTTGATGGTCCCGAATTTGATGGCCACGGAATAGATTGGGAACTTCTCATTAACCGACAACGAACTTATCTCGATGAAGAGACGAGGTCATCAGATTTGTGGGAGCGTGAAAACTGGCATAAAATGGTAGAATACTCTAAAGCATGAACAATTGAAATTCTAGATATAACTAAGATGGAGGTACGAAGCTGTGGCTGAAAAGAAAAAGATAAATCTGAATCGGGTGCCTATATCGAAGCAGGAGCCTTTAGCAAGGGGAAAGAACTTTAACGAAGTAGCCCTGGGATACACTGAAGAGCAAGCTCTTGAGGAAGCTACTCGTTGCCTTGAGTGTCCCAAGCCCCTCTGCAAGAACGGCTGCCCCGTTAATGTAGATATTCCTGAATTCATAAAAGCAATATGCGACCAAGATATGCCTGAGGCAGTGAGAATACTTAAGAGCAAAAACAGCCTGCCCGGCATTTGCGGTAGGGTTTGCCCTCAGGAAACACAATGCGAGATGACATGCGCACTGGCTAAGAAAGGCGCCCCTATTGCTATTGGTCGCTTGGAGCGCTATGTGGCTGATTGGGAAAGGGCTCACCCTGAAGTTACTGAACGGCAAAAGGAGCGTATTAAACTTAATGGTAAGGGCATAGTCGTAGTTGGTTCTGGCCCAGCAGGTTTAACTTGCGCTGCCAGCCTGGCTAAGTTAGGGTATGAAGTCACCATTCTTGAGGCACTTCATGTGGCTGGTGGTGTGTTGATGTATGGAATCCCCGAGTTCAGGTTACCCAAGCATATTGTCCAAGCTGAAGTTGATTATGTAAAATCATTAGGCGTGGAAGCCAAGCTTGACCAGGTGATAGGCAAGATAGCTACCGTGGATGAACTTTTGGGAAATGGCTATAATGCTGCTTTCCTAGCCCCAGGTGCCGGGGCACCAATGTTTCTAAATCTTGAAGGTGAGAACCTGAGCGGCGTTTATTCCGCTAACGAATTTCTTACTCGAACAAATCTTATGAAGGCTTACCTGTTCCCTGAATATGACACCCCGATAAAAGTAGGCCGAAGGGTGGCAGTTGTTGGTGGAGGAAATGTAGCCATGGATGCTTCTAGATGTGCTTTGAGGCTTGGAGCTGAGGAGGTATACATTATTTATCGGAGGTCCAGAGCTGAGATGCCGGCTAGAGCTGAGGAAAGGGATAATGCCGAGGAGGAGGGAGTTATCTTCAGGCTCCTGACAAACCCCAAGAGGTTCATCGGCGATGAACAGGGCAAAGTTACGGGAGTAGAATTGTATGAGATGGAGCTTGGCGAGCCTGACGCAAGTGGGCGGCGGCGGCCAATTGCAAAACCAGACAGTGAATTTATCATGGAGATCGATGTAGCAATCTCTGCCCTGGGCACCAGGCCTAACCCAATCATCCCCTCTACAACTAAGGGGCTGGAGCTTACCAGGTTTGGCACGATAAAAACTGACGAGCTTACAGGCAGAACAAGTAAGAACGGAGTCTGGTGTGGGGGTGATATGGCTACCGGGGCAGCTACAGTTATTAGCGCTATGGGCGCTGGCAAGCGCGCCGCCGCCGATATTGACGCTTATTTCAAAGGGTAATCTTAAATCCGAATCTTTAATCTAAATTCTAAACCAAATTCCGAATTTGGCCTAACACTGCACTTATGCGCTTATATGTGCTAGAACAGTTCAAACAGTGATTGTCCGCAAACTAGGCAAAATGTCAAGAGATGACCTGAAACAAATTAATAAACAACTGAGCCTTACCCTTGTATTAGCCCAGGGGCAAGGAGAGCAAAACTGCAGCCAAAGTAGAAGTTGAGGGGATTCTTGGCGTAGTACCTGGGCTACTAAGCAGCTTTCATAAGGGACATTTCGGGCTTTGTGAGATGGCATCTCTCCGCCACGCAGCCTCGGGATGCTGAGGCCTGAATTTCAAATCCTCCTGGCCAAATCAAAGAATTTCAAAACAGGAAAGATAACAGTGTTATAATATCATTAGTAACTTTATCTACCTTAATCACAGAGGGGGCTTGCTAAATGGGGAATTGGAAAGAACGCATCTCTATTGACCCAAACATATGCCATGGCAAACCTTGCATCAAGGGGACACGGGTTTGGGTTTCCTTAATAATGGACAATCTAGCGGCTGGCTCCAGTGAAGAGGAGATTCTCAAAGCATATCCTTCGCTGCGCCGAGAAGATATCCGAGCAGCATTGGCTTTCGCCGCTGAAATGGCAAGAGAACACTATGTAGACATTCCTCTAAAGGTCTGATGAGGATTAAGCTAGATGAGAACCTCGATGCACGCCTTGCTACGCTCCTCAGAGAAGCAGGGCACGACACCAATACCGCTCAGGAGCAGAGCCTTCGTGGGATAGAAGTAAAGCGCTTTACGAGCTCTGCAAGGTAGAAAACCGCATTCTGGTCAGCCTCGACCTGGATTTTTCCAATGTGCTCCGCTTTCCTCCCGAGGGAAGCTCAGGGCTTGTTGTGCTACGCGGACCGAACCAGCTTTTTCCCACCATGCGGATTCTGGTAGAAACCTTGATTGATGCGTTCACTAAGGAATCACCCGCCGACAGACTTTGGATTGTAGAGCCAAGCCGCTTTCGTATTCATGAAGAGACAGAAGAGAAGTAACTCTTAACTAAAGGAGAGTCATAGCCATAATTTGCAATCACACAGCCTCGGGATGCCGGGGCCAAAGCTCAAATCCTCCTGGTGATGACTAATCCATTTCACACTAAGAGCCGGTGCTCCTCTTAGAAGTATCCACGTGGCTCTATCCTTCAAAAGGCTGTATCGTGCAGTTGTAACAGTTTGTTCAGGTCTGCAAAAGCTGAATAGAAGCGGATGCTTTTTGACGAGTTCAGTACGGAAGCCCGAGACTCACATGTTGCCGCGCTGGTTGCATAGGCAGTAGTTCATTTCCATTTGTCGCCCTTGACGTGTTCACAAAGCAGAGTGTAAAACTGGCGTTGGAAATACGAAGCAACTGAACGGAGGTGAATAAGATGGAACAAATGTTGGGTTGGGGTACCCCGGCAGGAATTGGCATACTCCTGGCTGGTCTCGGCGTTTTCTTTTGGGGGTTACAGCATTCAAGAAGCGAACACTGGCGATCAAGACGTTGGACTGGAGAGGATGAATCAAAAGAGTAGAAAGACTGACTCCATTGTGCCATGGCGGAGTACCTTGGCTGCTACTGAAAACCTGAGGAGGGTCGCTTAACAAAGCGAGTTTTCGTTCGATCGGAAACATTCTGGACGATTGTTGAACTACCGATGGTAAATCCGTCTGTTGGCACGGGTTCAACCGAATAAACAAATCTGGCGTCTACTCAGTCTTATGCTAGTCGAGAGAGTGCTTCTAAGCCTTTCTTTGCGTCCATACTGGCTACTTATTCCTGCCAGTGCTCATACCTGACTATATCCGTCAGAGGTTTGCGCTTTTTCGCACCATGCTGGTCATCTGCATAGCCGAGCGGGGTGAAAGCGATAGTCTCCACAGAGTCCGGCAAGCCCAGGACCTCACGGGTTAGATCCGGGTTAAACGCAGCAATCCAGCAGGTGCCCAGTCCCAGGTCAGTAGCAGCCAGCACCAGATGGTCCATGGCAATGGCGATATCCACATCGCAGTAATCCTTGCTATCCTGACGGACCCAGGCCCTGGCGGGAATGGCGCACCCGCAAATTATCACCGGAGCCTGAACAAACCAGGCCC
>CAZQDF010000054.1:0-8511 GCA_964592065.1 uncultured Dehalococcoidales bacterium
AAGGAACCATGAATAACATATCCAGGGGTAGGTTCTCCGCCCAATCCATGACAAATCGGATGCCTTTGAGTCCGCAGACGTTGGCGATTTCATGCAAATCAGTGACCACGGTGGAGGAGCCGTGAGGGACTATCGTCTGAGCATATCGGGCAGGGTGAAGCATAGAGCTTTCTATATGGACATGGCCGTTAATTAGCCCTGGAGCTAGGTAGCTGCCTTGTAAATCAATAACTTCCCCGGCATTATCATAATCTCCTACTCCAGCTATCCTGTCGCCATAAATAGCCACATTACCTTGCTCTATTGTCCCGATAAAGGTGTTTATTATGCGGGCATTCTTTAGAAGCAAATCCGCTGGTGCTTCCCCTCTAGCCACGGAGATAAGTTTTTTCAAATTCATTGTCTAATTTTCCACAAAACAGATGTCGGGCAAATAGCGGAACCTTTCATTCCAATCAATGCCATAGCCAACGATGAACTTGTCGGGCACGGTAAAGCCCAGGTAATCAATAGATACAGGAACCCTGCGCCGGGATGGCTTATCTGTTAAAGAACAAAGCTTTAAGGAAGCAGGTTTTTTCTTCCTCAGGTAATCAAGCAAGAAAGAGATGGTGACCCCGGTATCCACAATGTCTTCAACTACCAGAACGTCTCTCCCTTTTACCGGCGTATTGAGTCCTTGAACTACCTTAACTTTGCCCGAAGTTTCTTTACCGGAGCCATAACTGGAAAGCTTGATGAAATCCACCTCCACCCACAAATCAAGCTGGCGGATGAGGTCAGCCATAAATACGAAAGACCCCTTAAGGATGCCAATGAGCAAAAGCTGCCTCCCTGGATAATCCTTTCTGATTTCGGAGGCTAGCCTTGCGACAGCCTTAGCTATCTCTTCGTGGCTAATAAGGATTTTAGCTTGCGGTTGGGAGGCCATGTTATTATATATGGTAACACAAGTGCGTTTAGCCATAAACGCCAAGCTTGTTTGGACAGACGCTTAATCTCAATGTGTAATAGTGTAACCTCCAGGAGATTCAGTTAGGCACTCGTCGGCGCCTGCGAAACAGGGAAAGAAGCCACATCAGCCCGATTACACCAAAGAACGGGGATATGTGAATTCCACTACCGCCACTTTCTTTAGTAACGGTAATGGGGGTTTTATCGGGTGGCTCTACCTCAGCTATGGCTTCGTCTTTAACCTCGTAGACTCCCAAGTTTTTGCCTATGAATCGCTCTGGCATCCAACCTAAAGGGTTGTTTCCTCCTGTAGCCTCAGCCCAAACCCAACCAGGTTCACCATCTACCGACAAAGTTTGATTAGCTTTGTCATATTCCGGTAGATACACTAAGGTGGCAGCGTGGTCAGGCGCCAACACTATAGCTGAGCGAAGGCCTGCCCCTTTACACATGACAGCAAGTAAAACAGCGTAATCCTCACAGTCGCCATAGGCTATGCTCTCATCCTCAATGGTAGCCGCCAATTCATCGGCGTTCTGAGCGAATTCTGGGAAGCTGAACTGGTCTTCATCGGAGGTATATTTGACCTTGTCACGGGCAAAGGCGAAAATCCTCTCTGCTCTTTGAGGAATGTCAGGGTAATCCCGGGCAAATTGCTGGCCAAAGTGGTAAGCCTTGTCGGCATTTTCCCCTAAGCTCTCACCCAGGATAATGGGGTGAAATTCCGTTTTAGAGGAGACTTGAAAGAAGCCATCGTCGCCGGCAGCATTAGTGCGGCACACATCCCAATCATCAAAGATCTCTTCACCTTGTTCATAAAAATTTGCTGATGATATCGCTAAGACAAAAGCAGGCATTATCGCTAACAGAACTGCTAGGGAAAGCAAAATGGCTCTTAAATGTTTGAGCATAGAAATTCACAGTAAATACATGGTTAGGGCGCTGTGCATTATCAAACCGAGGAAAATCAGATAACCAAAAACGTATATTCCCACTGCGATCGGATTCTGCTCCACGCTGAGAAAAGGAATTTTTGGCGTCAGCTTATCCATGATGTGCAGTAAGGCTACCCCTAGAAGGAGGCTTACCAGGAAACTGATAGCAACCAACCCCAGTCTCCTGGGGTCAATTAGACTTGCCAGTAGGCCACCGCCAGCTACGACAGGGCCGGTTACCACCCCGTGGATAACCAAACCAACTAGAATTAAGAAACCAGCTATAAGCAGACCTATTGAAATCGGACTTTCTCCTATCCTTTCCCGCTCGTGGATATGCGGGGTAAGCGCATCCAGTACCCTGATTCCTAGCCAGGCTAGTAAGGTACAGATGAGTGTCCAGATTATGACTCTAGCTATCCAAAGTAACACAACAATATAAAAAGCAGTGTGGGGACCTATTTCATTCATGAGCATACTTCCTCCGTAAGATATGTTGCACTTTAACCAAGATGTGTTACAAGCCTACCTTAAGCTCATCTCTCTTTGCAAGCACTACTTGATTATTTAGATTGTGTAGCATCGAGGCTTCAGCCTCGATGGGCAAACCTAAAGGTTCGCCCCTACATTTATAGCAGCAAAGAGGGTCAGGAGCATGAAAGGCGATGTGTTACCAATCGTATGCATGAGTACACCTACTTTATATTGCTAGCAAAACACGCTAAAATTGCTTACACTAACACTGTATATTAAGGCGATTTGAAGATGTAGTTGCTCAATTTATTGAGCTATTGTGCCTGATAAATCAGGCAACTACAAAAATCTGGGTGTGAAGGGTTTCCAAAATGCCCAAAATTGAACAGGAAATCAAAATTAAATGGCCTCTATGTTCTAAAAAGGGGCGAGGCTTATGAAAGAAATCGAGATACTGTGCTGGAATGTCAACGGGATTAGAGCAGTGGAGAAGAAAGGCTTTCTAGAATGGCTAAACCAGGAATCCCCTGACATTCTTTGTCTGCAAGAAACAAAAGCCCAGCTTGACCAAATCAGTCCTGAGCTTGAACAACCGCCTGGCTATTATGCCTACTGGAACTCTCCCGAGAGAAAAGGCTACAGCGGAGTTGCCTCTTTCACAAAAGAGAAACCAATCAAAGTTGAGAATGGCTTTGGCATTGAGCAATTTGATGTGGAAGGAAGGGTTATAAGTGCCCAATATCCTCAGTTCACACTTTTTGATATTTATTTTCCTAACGGAAAGATGAGCGAAGAGCGGCTGAAGTATAAGATGAATTTTTATGATGCCTTCCTTGACTTTGTAGATGGCTTGAAGGCGAAAGGCGAAAAACTCATCGTTTGCGGCGATTTCAACACTGCTCATAAGGAAATAGACCTGGCTCGGCCCAAAGAAAATGAAAATATATCAGGATTTTTGCCCATGGAAAGGGAATGGATGGACAAGTTTGTCGCTCATGGCTTTGTAGACACCTTTCGTTACTTCAATAAAGAGCCAGAGCATTACACCTGGTGGAGTTTGAGGACTAGAGCCAGAGAACGAAACATAGGCTGGAGATTGGATTACTTCTTTGTAAGCGAGGACCTGATAGGCTCAGTGACAGAGGCAAGCATTTTATCAGATGTAATGGGCTCAGACCACTGCCCTGTGGGAGTTAAGTTGTCAATTTAGCTACAGGAAGGCGCGGATTAATGGTAGGTTGTCATTATGAGCCTGCTACGTCATTGCGAGCTTCTCCTACTGTCATTGCGAACGAAGTGAAGCAATCTCGTAATAAAAATGTCATTCTGAATGGAGCGAAGCGAAATGAAGAATCTCAGACGCTGTCCTGACTAACGCGAGAGATCCTTCGCTCCGCTCAGGATGACAGGGGGTCGGGGTTGGGGATGGTAGGGAGAGAGATGCCCAGGGTGACAAGAGGCCGGGGCTCAGAATGACAGGAAGGGAATAGAGGTTTTAATGATGAAGACCTTAGTGCAATGTGATTTCGATGGCACGATTACTGAAGAGGATGCTAGCTTCTTCATTTTAGATGCCTTTGCTCAGGGAGATTGGCGGCAGTTGCTGCGTCAATATAAGGAGCACAAGATATCGGTGGGGGAATTCAACACCAAAGCCTTTGCCATGGTTAAGGTTGATAAACCCACGTTGCTGGAGGCTATAAAGGGCAAGGCTTTGCTCTCGAGCTTGAGCTCTCGAGCTGTTAAGATACGAGATGGCTTTCAGGAACTGGTGAATTACTGCTCGAAAAGAGACTTCAGTCTGGTTATTGTGAGCAATGGCCTGGACTTTTACATACATGAAATATTAAAACAAATTGGCTTGGAAAATATTGAGGTACATGCTGCACAAACGCAGTTCCATCCTTCAGGGGTCGAAGTTCGATATATAGGGCCAGGTGGCAATGAATTAGACGACGGGTTGAAAGAGGCATGCATTAAGCTGTTTCTAGAGCAGGGCTACAGGGTGATATATGTTGGGAATGGCGACTCCGATATTCCCCCGGCAAAATACGCTCACCATGTTTTCGCCACAGGCGAGCTGTTAGTCTACTGCAGGGAAAATAAGCTCGAATGTAAGCCCTTTAACGACTTCAGTGAGATTGTCACGGCGCTGGAGCTTTTGTAGCTTCGCTATTATGTTCCACCATAATGCTATAATTCAGTAAACTGAAAGGAGCTGAGCCTCTAGGAGGCTGACCTTTGGCGACTTCAGTTATGTGAGAAACGTTGTCGGGAATTGTTTAAGATTAGATACGCGAAATGAATAGCGAGGTGGAAAACATAGAAATGAAGGAATTGATATTGAGGGAGATTGAGAAGGTTCCTGAACGGTATCATATAGAGATTCTGGATTTCATACGCTTTTTAGAGGCAAAGGAGTTAGAGCTGAGAATGGAAACAGCAATTGCAAGTGAATCATCTCTTGGAAAAGATTGGTTGAGAGCTGAGGAGGATGCAGCTTGGAAAGATTTATAAAAGGGGATATTGTGGTTGTTCCCTTCCCCTTTTCGGATTTAACACGTGCCAAGAGGAGGCCTGCTTTGGTAATCGCCGAGTTAGGAGGAGATGATCTGATTCTTTGCCAGATAACTAGCCAGCAGCTCAAAGATAGATATGCAGTTTCAATTGATGAAGGTGATATGGAGGACTTCAAATATGCTTAGAGCGTTAGGCGGAATTGGATAAAGAAGATGAACGCAAATGGAAGCAGTTGAATATAAAGGTAAGATCCTTCAGGATGGGCATCTTTCCTGCCCAGATGAAGTAAAAAAACGACTACATTTAACCAACGGGTCGGCGGTAAAGGTAGCTGTATCGCCATTAAAAGAGGAACAAATCACAAAATTGAAGGGAATTTGGCAGGGTGTTGAAATTAGTGCGGAAGACATAAGGGCTGCTCGGCAGGAAATGTGGGGGACGCTGGGAACAATATCATGAATGCTTATGTGGCGGATACTCATTCTTTATTGTGATATGTGTCGAGTAACCCAGTTTTAGGTTCAGAAGCTAAGCATATCTTTGACCAAGCAGAAACTGGTGATGATACCGTTATGATTTCTGCGATAACATTGCTCGAAGCTATATATTTGGCGGAGAAGAAAAAGATTCCATCTGAGAGAGTCGAAGCCTTAATTGATAGATTAGAGAATAGTGTGAATTATGTAGTTGCTCCAATCACTTTTGAAGTTGCGGTAGCAATCAGGGAGGTCAGCAGGGAGAAAGTTCCAGATATGCCAGACCGAATTATAGTTGCCACAGCTAGAAGTGCTCATTGTAAGCTAATAACAAGAGATAAAGGTATAAGAGCATGCAGTGTAGTTGAACCGCTTTGGTAAGCTACAAAGTATAAGCTTCTTCAGAGGAAGTATCAGACAACGAAGGATAGTATACCATAAGGAAAGTAACCTCAAATACAAGCTGTTCGCTCGCTGTCGTTGCGGTGGGCCAAAATCCTGAACCGAAGCTCTGAACGCTTCGCTTCCTGTCATTCTGAGCCCTGTGGGCGAAGAATCTGTTACAGACTCCTCGCTTCGTTCAGAGTGACAGGGAACGAAGAGCTCAGAATGGCAGACAGGCATCGCTCTCACGGACTTTTGATATGATTGGGAAGGAAAGCTTGAGACAAAATTATTCTTGCTCTCTCCTACCAGGGAGCTTCCTCATATAGAATTTCTTTCCTTGATATTCTGTTTCAGTGAGCTTATCCTGTTCAACCAGCCTTGCAACCACAGCCCATTCCGCATTGGCCTTTTTCAGAAGCTCAGTGATGGCTTCCTCCCTCATTGGGTGCACCGATGTAATGCTGAGCAAATCGTCTTCAACTTCGCCGGTAAAGGCAAAAGCATTCCCTTCATAGCCGATTAAATATTCCACATTGCTTAACTTCTGGCTAAAAATCTGATATGCCATGTTGATGGCCGACTCGCTGGCAGCTTTTAGCCCTTTTTGCGCCGGTGGTCTTGTGGGGATAGCAAGGTAAGATTTACCTGGCTTCAGCTCTGCCAGGAAATCAGCAATCTTTCCAATTTCTTCACAATTATCATTGATGCCTTGAATAAGCATAGTCTCTGTTATTATTTCGCGGTTGAAGCTGCTGGCAAATTGGAGCATCCCATCTAAAACCGCTTTAAGTTCCAGTGACTTGTGAGGTCTGTTAACCTTGCGCCAGATTTCCCTGCTCACAGCATCCACTTTCAGTGAAACCCAGTCTGCTTTCCTTAAGTTCTCCCTAACATCTTCACGCCAGACAAGTGAGGCATTTGTAATGACAGCGATTTTGGTGTTCAAGGGCTTCAGAAGCTCAATTTCCCTGCCAAGGTTAATATCCAAAGTGGGCTCGCCGTCCGAGACAAAAGTCAGATAGTTTATTGGTTCTCCTTTTTCCTTGGCTTCTCTAACCTTCTGTTTTACTTCCCGAGCTAGCTCTTCTGCTTTGTAGAAGTTTTGCCTTTCAACCTGCATATTTATAGTGTTTCCAAGCTGGCAATAAATACAAGAATAGGTACATATCTTGGGGGGGATATTGTTTATTCCCAAGCTGTGTCCCAATCGTCTGGAGGGGACTGGTCCAAAAGCCTTCATTGTTTGAAACATGCTCTTTTGCCTGTCCGAGACTATAAATTATTATACCGAGTTTAATGACAATTGGATAAAGGAATTAGTGTACCGGCTTGAATTTGGGGAGGCTGAACTCTTCAGTGATGTTTTCCCATACCAGCTCAACGGGCATATCACACTCAACTTGCTCAGGATTGCATCCCACTATATTGGTGAGCAAGTGTGGTCCCTCCTGTAATTCTACGATAGCGGTTACGTACGGTATATCATTTCTGAAGGCCTCGTGGTAGGCCTGGTGATAGACGACGAAGGTATAAACCTTTCCTTTGCCACTGGCTACTACCCACTCCGTATCATATGAGTAGCACATGGGGCAGACTATGGATGGTGGCCAGCGAACATGTTTACAATCCTTACACCTTTGGAACCGTAGCTGGTGTTGCTTGCAGCCGTCCCAGAAGGGCTTGGTATCCCCGTTTGGCTGAGGCAAAGGCTTGTCATATGGCATAGGAAACTACAACCTCCTCAATATGGTGCAAGAGTGGCTCTGGAGCACCCCACCATTGTCGCTGCACAGGATTATCTCAGGCTCTCTGGTATGGGTTTTGGAGCCAAGTTGCCTCTCCCCGCAGCGGTTCATTATCTGCATAGCTCCTTCTGTCAGCGGGGTGAGGCCCATGAAATACGCCTCGGAGAGAAGTCCTCCGGAGCTGTTGACAGGCAATCTCCCGCCTGGCGCGATCGTCCCATCTTTGAACCAGTCCCTTCCCTCTCCGGGCTTAAGGAAACCATAATCCTGCAATGTTAGCTCCACCGTATAGGTGAAGCAGTCGTAAATCTCACAGGCATCAATATCACCAATTGTAATTCCTGCCATCTTGAATGCCATTTCACCGGCTATCCTGGCACCAGTAGGGCCTGTAATATAAGTCGCCTGGGCGATGTTGGACGCTGGATGATGCTGGCCTATTCCCATGATAACAGCGGGAGGGTGTTTCAAGTCCTTAGCTCTATCAACAGAAGTCACAATATATGCTCGACCGCCATCAGTGACCAGGCAGCAATCGCAAAGCCGGAAAGGCTCCACTACCCATTTAGAGTTATAATAGTCCTCAAAGGTCATTGCATGACCATGCATCATAGCTCTTGAGTTTAGATTAGCCCACTTGCGCTGTCCCACAGCTATTTCCTTCCAAGTTTCAGCACCGGTGTGGAAGAGGTGCGTAGCTCTCCGAGCTGCCATGGCATAACCAGCAGCAGCTCCAAATTGACCGAAAATTGGGTCATCGTGGTAGGTGCGCCCAAAGCTGCGGCCGCCTGAGAGAGCATTGTCCCCATAAGACACAAGCACGTAATTGCAGAGGCCCGCTTCAAGGGCACAAATAGCGTGATAAAGCTGGGTTCTGGCACAGTCACTCTCCTGGCTTAGCAGCTTGGGAGCTAGTCCCAACTGCTGAGCTACGAGGAAAGATGTTACTTCAGCCTCACCTTGCAATGGCTCGAAATGGCGGTAGACAATTAGCCCGTCGATGTCTTCTCTTTTCAGTCC
>CAZQDF010000055.1:0-8461 GCA_964592065.1 uncultured Dehalococcoidales bacterium
TCACAGGAGGTTTCAATGCCCAGGATTTTCATGACAATTGGATTTCTCCTACCAGCTTCTCTGCCTCCAACTCATAAGTTTGGATAATGCTATTGCGTGTCACCAAGCCTAGCTGCCTTGCTTTGTTTATCACCGGGGCATCCATTTACAAATATTGTATTAGCTTGTCTGCCCTCCCCACGCTCGCCTCAGGGAAGAATGTAGGACAATTAGTAATCATTGCCTACTTTCCCAGGGCCCTACAGAAAGGGAAACAATCACTCCTTTTTATGCTCGTTAGATTGATTATAGAGAGTAAATAATTTGTAGGCAACTAAGAGCCAGATATGATATAATATCCATGATGTTCTTATCTGTTAACCGAGGGAGGAATTTTTAATCATTTCGCGCCACTACTGGCAACTCCCACTCTATCAAAATGCATGAGGAAAGTACACTAAACGAGTACACTGCCGAAGATATCCAGATCCTAGACGAAATCGAAGCTGTACGTCTACGTCCCGGGATGTATATTGGGGGCACTGACAGGCAAGGACTGCACCAGCTCCTCTATGAGATAGTGTATAACAGCATAGATGAGGCCATGGCTGGCTTCTGTGACCAAATCAAGGTGACAATTCACGAGGATAGTTATGTCACCGTGACTGATAATGGACGAGGTATCCCTACCGATATTATCCCGGGACAGAATATTACGGCTCTGCAAGCAGTAATGACTCGATTGCATGCCGGAGCTAAGTTCGGAGGGCATGTCTATAGCATATCTAGCGGCTTGCATGGCGTTGGTGCTTCAGTGGTAAACGCCTTATCCTCCCAGCTTGAAGTTGAAGTTAAACGCCAGGGCAAACTTTACCACCAACTATATCAGCAGGGCCTTCCCCAAGGGGACATAGAAATTACTGGTAGCGCTGAAGATACAGGCACTTCAATTACCTTTCTTGCTGACACAGCAATCTTCGAAGACCTTAACTACGATTTTGATACAGTTTGCCAGCGAGCAAGGGAACTGACTTACTTGAATAAAGGAGTAGAAATAGCTCTCAAAGATGAGAGGAGTAATCAAGAGAGAACTTTCTTCTTCGAGGGAGGCATAGCTAGTTTTGTTCGCCGCCTGAATAGAAATAGAGCAGTTATCCTCCCTCATCCCATCTATCTCTCAACTATGGTAAACAGCACTATAATCGAAGTAGCCATGCAATATAATGACAGCTTCACAGAATTCACTTTCTCCTTCGCCAATTGCGTCAATACTAGAGACGGGGGTAGCCATGTTACCGGCTTTCGCTCAGCACTAACCCGTGCTCTCAACGATTACGCCCGGAATAATAAACTGCTAAAGGACACTGAACCTAACCTAACCGGTGACGATGTGCGCGAAGGATTGGTGGCCATCATAAGTGTAAAATTGCCCCAGCCCCAATTTGAAGGGCAAACTAAGGCAAAGCTTGGCAATCCTGAAATAAAAAGTCAGGTTGAGTCTGCAGTGGCAAACGGCTTGTCCCTTTATCTTGAGCAACATCCAGACGAAGCGAAGGCAATCCTAGACAAAGGCCTTATTGCAGCCAAAGCTAGAGAGGCAGCACGTAAGGCTCGCGACCTTGTCCTTAAAAGGACTGGCTTTGAAGTATCACCTCTCGCAGGGAAATTAGCCGAGTGTTCCGAGAGAGACCCAACATTATGTGAATTATTTTTAGTCGAAGGGCCCTCAGCCGGCGGCTCAGCTAAACAAGGAAGAGACCGCCGCTTCCAAGCTATTCTCCCTCTAAAAGGCAAAATACTTAATGTGGAGAAGGCCAGCAAGGAAAAAATTATAGAGCATGAAGAAATAAGAGCCATTGTCACGGCATTAAAGACAAGTTCCGACGAACAATTTGATCTTTCCAAACTTCGCTACCATAAAATAGTAATTATGACCGACGCTGATGTCGATGGCTCGCATATTCGCACCCTGCTTCTTACCTTCTTCTATCGCCACATGGGAGAGCTAATTAACCAGGGCTATCTCTTTATTGCCCAGCCGCCTCTTTACCGCATCAAGTCTGGTAAACAGCACTTCTGGATTTACTCCGAACAGGGAAAGGAAAAGGTACTTAAGGAGCTAGGAGGAAACAAGTTAGAGGTTCAAAGGTATAAAGGGCTAGGAGAGATGAGCCCCGAACAACTATGGGAGACAACTATGAATCCCGCTAACAGAACCTTGCTTAGAGTAGAAGTGAACGATGCCATGACTACAGATCAGACATTCCATATGTTAATGGGCAACGAAGTCCCACCGCGTAAAATATTCATCCAGACCCACGCTCAAAATGTGAGAAATCTGGACATTTAAGTGATAGCTATCAATTGGCAGCTGCCAGATATATCCTTTGTTTGATTATATATTCCTCCACCTCGTCAGGCACTAAGTAGCGAATGGATAACCCCTGAGCTAAACGCTTGCGAATCTGCGAAGAACTAATCTCAATTACAGGCATATCAAGCTGAATAACATTATCCAACACTCCAGGTATAGATGCTCCCAAAGATTTTAAACCTGGTGAGCTTGAGCTTAATCTTGGGGCAACCACTAACTTGCACATTTGAACTAACTTCCTCGGTTCTTTCCATAAAGGCAAGTCAACCAAAGCATCACGCCCAAGAATGAAGAAAAAACTTGCTTCAGCACCTAGCTGTTTCTGAAGCATTGTTATGGTATCCACAGTATAAGAAGGATTAGAATGCTCCAACTCAAGAGTACAAAGTTCAAAGTAAGGATTAGAGGCGATAGACCGACGTACCATTTCCACCCGCTGCTCCTGTGGTGTAATAACATGATCCACTTTGAGCCAAGGATGCCCCGCAGGCACAAAAAGAACCTTGCTGAGCCCCAGCTTTATCCTCGCTTCCTCAGCTAAAATGAGATGTCCCACGTGGATAGGATCAAATGTGCCGCCAAGAACACCTATATGCATTGCTTTACTTTTCAGGTAGGGGATGAAATACCGCTAAAGGTGTGAGGGGACCCTCATCCTCCCCGCCCTCTATCTGGCGAGGGACGTGGGACGGTAAAGCTATTTCCTCCCCTTGACTCTCCCGCTCAACTATTTCCATGGCTCTGCCGGTCAATTCTAACACGCCTTGGCCACTTACCGCGGAAACATAAAAGAGCGGGGCTTTACACCCAGCAAAGTTTTGCCTGATACCGGGCAAATGAGTTTGAACTTGGGGCAAGTCCACCTTATTTACTGCCACAATTTTTGGCTTTCGTAGTAAATTAGCTTTGTATGAGGCTACCTCCTTACATAGGATTTTTAAGTCATCCACAATGGTTGATGAGCTGCCATCCAGCAAGTAAATCAACAGCTTGGTTCTCTCTACGTGGCGTAGAAAATCATTTCCTAATCCTTTCCCAGCATGGGCACCCTCCACAAGCCCAGGCATTTCAGCAACAATAAAATCCCTTTTGCTACCTTGTATAACTCCCAGAATCGGCTGGCGGGTAGTAAAGGGGTAGTCAGCTATTTGGGGTCTAGCTTGCGATATAGTAGATAACAAGGTGGACTTACCTGAGTTAGGATAGCCAATAATGCATATATCGGTAGGGAGTTTTAACTCCAGGATGATATGCTGCTCCTCGCCTGGTTCTCCCTTACTAGCTGTTTCAGGAGCTTGAACTACCGCTGTAGCGAAATGAGCATTACCCAGTCCTCCATGCCCACCCTTGGCTAGCAAAATTTGTTTGCCTGCAGTAGTCAAATCAGCTAAAAGTACCTCCTTCCCTGAACCAGGCTTAGGAAAAAGTATTGTTCCCACCGGCACTAAAATTGTCAGATCCTTCCCTCTCTTGCCCCGTTTCCGCCAGCTACCACCTTGAGTACCATCTCCAGCAGCAAATTTCTTTCCTCCCTTCAACAAGTCCAAATCATTCACCTCAGGGCTAGCCACAATAAACACATCCCCTCCCCCACCACCATCCCCGCCATCTGGACCTCCAAAAGGAACATACTTCTCATGATGGAAGCTAACCAAACCATCCCCTCCATCCCCTCCCCAGACTACCATTTCCACTCTATCTACCATAATTTATCTAATATATTCATCTAGATTATCTATAATTATAATAGTTTTCAAGATACTAATCATAACACCGGTGAAGTTAGAGATGATAAGCGGCTTTGGGGAGCTTAGAAACTGGGGACTGGTGTTACAAGCATGAGTCTATGCATTAACAATTTATCCACAGCTGAGCGCTGATTATTCACCTTTTAATACGCCTAACTGGAGGATTTATGCAGGTTAATTCTATTTTTGATCTCTGAGATTTGGGTGCGCAGGTTATGGTCAATACTCATTTCCCTAGCTATTTTTTCATGGCCATGAAGCACTGTTGCGTGGTTTCTGTTGCCTAATTCCTTGCCAATTTCAGCGAAAGAGCAGCTGCTTTCCTCCCTCATAAGATACATGGTGATTTGGCGGGCTAGGACAGCCCTTCTGTCCCTCTTCTTGCCGGTTAGCTCTTCTACGGGAAGGTTGAAATAGTCAGCCACCGCCGTTGCTATTAACCTTGTATCTGGGTTATGGTTTGTGCCTGTTAATAACTTGTTGATTGTTTCTGGAGTAATGTTGACCCCGGTTAATTTAGCCCGGGCAGTTAGGTAGGCTAAAGCGCCTTCAAGCTGGCGAACATTCTCGTGTAGTCTCTCCGCTATAATTCGTAGTGCTTCCTCTAGCCCTGGTGTCATCATGTCCGTTGCTTTAGCTTGTAGGATAGCCAGGCGGGTTTCAAAATCGGGTGGTTGGATGTCAGCGACGAGACCCCATTGAAGGCGCGATCTTAGCTTATTGCTAAACGAAGCTATGTCTTCAGGAGAGCGGTCAGCGGCAATGACAATCTGGCGATTATTGTTATATAACTCACAGAAAATGTGGAGGAAGCATTGCAAAGTCTGGTTTTTGTTGGCTAGGAATTGGACATCGTCGAATAGGAGAACATGAATATTTCTGAACTTGCTGCGGAAATCTTCCACTCGCTTTTGCCTCACAGCAAGGACAAATTCATTAGTGAATTGTTCAGAGGTAGTGTAGGCTGCTTGGAGTCCATTATTTGCTGCTACATGTCCAATAGCATGTAGTAAATGAGTCTTACCTTGCCCAGTGGCGCTGTGGAGGAAAAGAGGATTATAAGTATATCCTGGTTTTTCCGCTACTTCTACGGAAGCAGCGTAGGCTAAGCGATTAAGATTACCGACAACGAAATTATCGAAAGTGTATCTGGGGTTAAACCTATACTGTGTGGCTTTGCTACTTGTTCCTCCGTCAGGCTGATTGGCGGAGGCCAAAGGACTAGTTTGCAGGTTGCCTTGACTGGGAACGGTAAACCGGATGTCAATATCTCTACCCAGGATGTTAGTTAAAGTCTGTTTTACCAGAGAATAGAGGCGCGTGGACAGCCATTCAGCGACGAACATGTTAGGGACACCAATTATAAAGATATTATCTTGGTAACTTATGCCTTGACTATCGCTAAGCCAGGTGTTGTAATTTGCTTTGCTGATGTGAATTTGAAGTTCACCCAGGGCCTTTTCCCAAGCCTCTTTCGCTGGCTCCAATTTACCCCCCAATCGAATTACGATACTTAGCCTGAAGGATGGTGCGAGAGATTAATGTGGCGGTGAAAATACAAAGATATATTATCAATTTTGTTTGAACCTCCTCTAGGCGGTCTTTGACATAATGAAAGAAATTGTTGAAAATATCTCTAATATGGTAAGGCAAGCTATCTTTATGGGAACTCCACAGTTTGCTGCGTTTATATTGGAGTCTTTGCTCCGTAGTCCATGCCAAGTAGCTGCTGTATATACTCAGCCTGATAGGCCTATGGGCAGGAGCCGGCAAGTTGCCTGGTCTCCGGTAAAGAGGCTAGCTACTGAGCATAAGATACCAGTCATTCAACCAGAATCTCTGAAGTCGATGGAAGCGATAGAGGAATTGGCTAGCTTTAAGCCAGAGCTAATCATAGTGGCAGCCTTTGGTCATATTATCTCTCAAGAAGTTTTATCCTTGCCCGAATTCGGTTGTCTTAATGTTCATCCTTCATTGTTGCCTCAACATCGAGGGCCATCTCCAATAGCCAGTGCCCTTCTCTGTGGAGACCAACTTACCGGCGTTACCATTATGTTAATGGATGAGGGAATGGATAGCGGCCCGATTCTGGCTCAGCGGGAAGTGAAGATTTCTTTTGAGGATACTACTGGCTCACTCATGCAAAAGTTGGCTGAGGTAGGAGCTGAGCTTTTGCTGGATACCTTGCCCTTGTGGCTTGATGGGAAGCTCAAGCCACAAGCCCAAGACGAGACTCAGGCTACTTATAGTAAGTTGATGACTAGCAAAGACGGCAAGATAGATTGGCATCTTCCAGCGGTGGAGCTTTGGCGTCAGATAAGGGCTTTTAATCCTTGGCCGGGCTGTTATACTTGGTGGCGAGGTAAACGGCTCAAAATCCATGAGGCTGTCCCTCTTAGCAAGGCAGGAAATGGCGAAGTAGGAAGCGTGGTAGCCTTGCAGCAGCCGGTTAGTGTCGGGGTGGTGACTGGAAAGGGTATTCTAGAGCTTCGGCAGATTCAGTTGGAAGGGAAGCGCCAAATGGGGGGGGGAGAATTTGTTCGAGGGCAAAGGAGCTTTATTGGTTCTATCTTGGGGTAGAAATCATGGAGGACTTTGAGGAAGCTACCATTGCCTTCAGGGGGAAGAGAGGACCTCGCTTTCGAGAAAGGGGAAAATAGTCCTTATTGTCTAGATGCCAGCACTGCGGTAAGTAATCCCGTCTCATTTCCCGGGCATTAGGACAGTGTCCTCGATTGTATTCGGGGTGATTTCACTGCCATATTACCTGGTATAGAGGAGGCTCATACAAAGGCTAGTAGTAAGTTTAATCTTCCTGTTCATCCTCCTAACTATGAAACGGGACCTCACTGGCCCATGCTGTTGACGACCGCACTTCGTGCATATGCTACTTTGGTGGTGGTGCCACACCTCAATTGCCCCATTTCATTCACGTGGCTCGACTGGCGTTGCAGCAGAGCAAGGGCAGGATTCTCCGTACCCCAGTTCATGATGCGTGATTTGCCTGCTACTTCCAAATGGCATGCTGAGGAATGCCTGGCAGAGGCGAAAGCACAAGGATTAGGGAGGGTCAGGCCCGGCAATGTTTATCTTTTGAGTGACGCATACTAAGGTGGAGGAGCAAAGGCCTCTAATTTTTCACCGCCTTACGAAAGTGCACTACAGAGTTGGCGCATCTTGATGAATAGAGAATTTCCTTATAAACTTCAATTGATGAATTCTTTCCAAGGAGATGAGAAATGGATTTCGGATTAAGTGAAGAACAAACAATGATAATAAGCGTGGCACGACAGATGGCTGACGATTTTGAAGAGGAAGAAAAAAGACTCGAAGAAAAAGGGCTAGAGCAGGCTGATTCTTTGAAAAAGAAGCTTGCGCAGCTAAATTTCACTGGAATGACTCTATCAAGTGAATATGGTGGCCAGGGATATGGAAACTTGGAAGCCGTCTTAGTCTTGGAACAGTTAGCACGAAAATGTCCCAGCTTGGCTGGAATATTCCACGAGACAAACTTTGGTCCCGTAAGGCAGATTGACTTTTGGGGGTCTGCTTATCTTAAAGAAAAATATATCCCGCCAGTTTGTAATGGGGACAGGCTAATTTCTATTGGTATGACTGAGCCCGAGGCTGGCTCTGCATTAACAGACTTGAAGACAAAAGCCGAATTAAGAGGGGATTATTATATACTTAACGGGCAAAAAAGATTTGTTAGCGCAGTTGGAGTATCTGATAGCTACATGGTTTTTGCCAGATTAACGGAAGAAAGGGGTGCAAGAGGTATCGGGACAATCATAGTAGATAAAGATACTGCAGGGTTTAAGTTTGGCCGACGAGAGAGAATGATGGGGCATAACACAATGTCTCAGCGGGATCTAATCTTTGAGGATGCACTTGTGCCAGAAGGGAATTTAGTTTTGACTGCAGGAGAATTTACGAAAGCGATGCTATGTTTTGATATTGAGAGGGTTGGAAATGGGACTATCTCTCTGGGAATTGGTCAAGGGGCACTAGAAAGCTCCATAGAATATTCACAGCAGAGATATCAATTTGGTAAACCTATTTGTGAATTTCAGGCTGTTCAGTTTATGTTAGCGGATATGACTATGATGGTTGAGGCAGCAAGATTACTGCTTTATAAAGCTGCATCAAATTCAGGGAAGGGCTTTCCTAGCAGATTGGAAAGCTCCGTTGCGAAGTGCTACTCAAATGAAATGGCTAAAAAGGTAACGGACCTGGCATTGGAGATATTTGGAGGTTATGGTTACTCCAAGGATTATCCCATAGAGATACTGCTAAGAGATTCAAGAGGTTGGGCTATAGCTGCAGGAACTCCTCAAATGCAGAGAATAGGCATAGCCTC
>CAZQDF010000056.1:0-8397 GCA_964592065.1 uncultured Dehalococcoidales bacterium
GGGTTGGAGGATAAAGAGTTCATCCAGTCAAGAACTGCCGGAATTGAGGAGCTTCGCAATTTCCTCTCTGCCGTGGACTTAAAACAGGCGGAAGAGATTACTGGCGTTCCCCTAGAAAAGATTAGGGAAGCAGCCATTACCTACGCCAAGGCAGAAAGAGGTTGCATCCTCTATGACCAGGGTATGTCCCAGCATTATGTTGGTACTGACAATGTTAGGAATCACGCCAACCTAGCCCTTCTCTGCGGGCATGCTGGTAAGCCAGGGAGTGGGATAAACTCAATGAGAGGGCAGATAAACGGTGAGGGCAGCGGAGATATGGGCTGCCTATGTGTTTTTTACCCAGGATTCAAGCGCGTTGGTGAGGACTCAGCAAAGTTCTTTGAGGAAGCATGGGGAGTGGCTAACCTGCCTACGAAGCCTGGCTTTACCTATATAGATATGCTGTATAACTGTCCTTACCTGTATGTTGTTGGTGGGGATCCTATGATGGCAGTGCCCGATGTCAACAATGTGAGGAAGGCTTTGGAAAAGGCGAAGTTTCTGGTAGTCCAGGACATATTCCCTACCGAGATAGCCAAACTTGCTCATGTGGTATTGCCGGCAGCTACTTGGGTGGAACGAGAGGGCACCCATACCTGGATAGACAGACGAGTGCAAAAAGTAAACAAGGTGGTTGAGCCTCCGGGTGAGAGTAAACCTGATTGGTGGATCATATGCCAGTTGGCCGAAAAAATGGGCTATAAGGATAAGTTTGACTTCGCTTCGGCTGGCGAGATATTTGAAGAGATAAGAAAGTGCGTCCCACAGTATAAGGGTATTACTTACGAAAGGCTCAACAATACGGTGGGAGGGATTCACTGGCCGTGTCCTTCAGAGGAACACCCTGGTACCCCCACCATGTTTTTGCAGAAATTTGGCACACCTGATGGTCTGGGACACTTCCAGGTGGTGGACTACAAGCCCCCTGCAGAGGTACCAGACGATGACTACCCCTATTTTCTCACCACTGGAAGAAGTATTTTCCACTACCATACGGGAGCAATGACTCGAAGAACTCCCAAGCTGCTTGACGAGGTCCCTCGAAACTTCGTTGAGGTCAACCCTGAGGATGCTATCAAGGCAGGGGTTAAGAGTGGGGATATGGTTACTCTGGAGACTAAGCGGGGCAGCATTGAAACCGAAGTCAGGGTGACTGATGAAGTACAACCAGGATTACTGTTTGTCCCCATCCACTTTCCTGATTCCTGTGCCAATGTGCTAACAAACTCAGCATTGGATCCCAGTTGCAAATGTGCTGAAACTAAGGTATGCGCTGTCAAGATAAAGGTGAAACGATGAAAGGAGATATGTACCTTGCCTGGTCATCAGACGAGAAAATTGCGAAGCGCGCTGACTCAGGTGGTGTGGTTACTTCCTTGCTCAAGTTTGCTCTGGAGACCAAACGCGTAGATGCAGTGCTAGCAATAAAGGCGAGGGACGGCAACAGATACGATGGCATTCCTGTCTTGATTAGTGATCCCGACGAGGTAATAACAACTGCCGGCTCTTTACATTGCGTCACCGTCAATATTCCTAGATACATCAAGGAATATCTTGATGGCGCCTTTGATATGAAGTTGGCTGTGGTGGGCAAGCCGTGCGACATCAGGGGAATTATCGAGCTAGTCAAAAGAGAGCAAATCAAGCTCGATAACCTGTTCCTCGTAGGTTTAAATTGCAGCGGTACACTGCTGCCGGTGGTGGCTAAAAAGACAATTGTTGAAGAATTTGGAGTCGACCCACTGGATATTGTCTACGAGGACATTGAGGATGACAAACTTATTATCAGGCTAAAGGGTGGGGTAGAAAAAGCAAAGGAGCTAAAGGAACTGGAGGAGAAGGGATATGGACGGAGGGAGAACTGCCGAAGGTGTGAAATCAAAATTCCCACCATGGCGGATATTGCCTGCGGGAGGTGGGGGGTGCCTGACAATAGGAAGGCAACATTTGTGGAAATTTGCTCCGATAAGGGAGCTGAACTTTTCCAAGAAGCAACCGAAGCGGGCTGTATAAAGGTTGAACCAGCGGATGACAAAGCCATAGAGGAGAGAAAGAAGAAAGAGCAGGAGGCAATCGAGTCAGCGGTGAGATGGCAAGAGGGAGATTTTGCCCCACTTAGAGATATGACCATCGAGGATAAATTCGATTATTGGTGGAAGCTATTTGATAAGTGTGTCAAATGCTATGGATGTCGGGATGCTTGCCCTATATGCTACTGCAAGGATTGCGTTTTGGAAGCGGACAGAGGTGTGATTATGCCTGGGGAAGTGCCACCTAATGCCATGTTCCCTATGTTAAGAACAGTCCACGTCATGGATTCCTGTGTTAACTGTGGACAGTGCCAGGATGTATGCACCGCTGGCATCCCCTTAGCTCGATTAATCTTCATGTTAAACAAGAAACTCTCCGATGTTTTCAAGTATCAACCCGGGATGAATGTGGAGAGCCTCCCCCCGCTCAGGTCAGTTACAGACAAGGAATTGACCATGCCAGGTGTTGAACTTACACTTTAGGGGGGAATCTTATATTTTACCTGCAGAATGATAGAGCACTGGCTATAGCTGCTGAATTTTGCTAGGGATGCTAGGGATTACCGTTGCCCCAAGCAGGTAATTGAGTGCTGTAATCAAAACTGGCCAGTAGAGATAAATTGTCTCGCATATTAGTAGCTGTAGGGGCAAGACCCTTTTGGTGAGGCATAAGAAGGAGAGGGGTGGCTATTGGCAGGGAAAATGGATTTGCCCTGGAGGGGAGCTTGAGTTCGGCGAGGAAATCGCCATGGGATTTAGAAGAGAAGCCCAGGAAGAGACAAATCTGGAGATAGAGTCGCTTACCCCTTTAATTCCCTTTGACAGGATTGTCAAAATAAATGAAGAAACTAGTTTACACGTTGTCTATATCAATTATATAGCCAGGCTACTTGGTGGTGAACTTAAGACGGGCAGTGATATTGGCGAAGCTTTGTGGATAGAAAAGGAAAACACTTCTAAGATATGACTGGAGTTACACGAAGATACTCAGAGATTGCTTAGGATAGCTGGAATTGCCTAAGGTTGAACCTTCAAGCTATCGCCTGGCTTCACCACGCCTCCGTGAACTACTTGAGCGAATACCCCTTCCAATGGCAGAAGGTGAAATTCTGGATGGTTATGTTCCTTGCCAATCTGAGTAATTTCCAAAATGATGTCCTTACCAATGCATATTCGTGTGCCAAGAGGTAAGCGAGCTAAGTCCACCCCTTCAGTGACAAGGTTTTCAGCAGAATCGCCGGGGGCTATTTCCCTACCCGCCTCGCGCACCCTCTCAATACTCTCCATCGCCAGAAGGCTAACTTGGCGAGGACTGCCAGCATGAGCATCACCAACAAAGCCGTAGCCTTCTTTAAGAAAGCTCTGGCTAACAGGCTGCTTCTTACTTTCTTTCTCTTGGCTCAAACAAACCGCGACTATCTTACCCATGTTCTCTGCTCTTTTCATTTATTGGCGATATAAACTCCACTTTTGCCTCCGCTCTTCTTCATTAAACGGATTTCCTCGATAGTCATGCCTCTATCCACTCCCTTGCACATATCGTAAATACTTAGAGCGCTTACAGACACAGCAACCAGCGCCTCCATTTCAAATCCTGTTTTCCCCACACCCTTAGCGGCAGCAGTAATCTCAATGAAGTCAGCATCCTCAGGAAGATAAAATTCAATTGCAATGTTGGTGAGCAACAACGGGTGACATAGCGGTATAAGGTGGGGAGTTTCCTTTGCTGCCATAATCCCGGCTGTTTGTGCGCAGGATAAAACGTCTCCTTTTACCATTTCCCCTCGACGAATAAGCTCCAAGGTCGAGGGCTTCATCCTTACTTTGCCTGTAGCTACTGCTTGGCGTTCTGTTTCCGCTTTCCCGGTAACATCCAGCATGCGTACTTGCCCTGCTGATTCTGACACTTTCATTTTTAACCTCCAATCTGAGACATATTCCTCTTCATTGGCACAATGCCGTCTGCTAATCTATGATGCTCCGGCCTAGAAGCAACTACACTTAAAATCAAGTGCTCTAGCTCCTTGGCTGAAGCATTATTGCGCAGCGGCCCCCTTAAATCAATTCCCTCATCTGACAAAAGGCAAGGGCATAACTGCCCGTATGAGGTAAGCCGTAGGCGATTACAACTGGAGCAAAAGGGTTCGGTGATCGGGCTAATAAAACCTATAGTGCCCCTAGCTCCGGGTAAGCGGTAGTACCTGGCGGGCCCATTTCCTGGGGGAGATGGGCAGGGTACGAGTGTGCCAAGCGACCTAATACGCCGTCGTAATTCACCCGCTGGCACAAGTTCTGCTACGTTACTAAAGGGCATAAGCTCAATGAATCGAACATGCCATTCCTCTTTGTAGGTCATCCTGGCGAAATCCAGCACCTCGTCATCGTTTATACCCTTCATGACTACCATGTTTATCTTGATGGGGTCGAAGCCAGCCTCCCTTGATGCCTCAATGCCACTAAGGGCATCCTTTAACTCTCCCAAGCGGGTAATTTTCCGAAATTTACCAGCCTTAAGTGTATCTAGACTAATATTGACTCGCCTTAAGCCTGCCTGTTTAAGTTCTAAAACATATTTCTTGAGGAGTGTTCCATTTGTGGTCAAAGACACCTCCTCAATCCCCTCTAGCTGAGAGAGCATCTCAATAAGTTTAGGTAAACCTGCTCTAACTAATGGCTCGCCGCCGGTGAGCCTTGTCTTGTTGACTCCCAGCTCCGCTGCTATCTGAACAATAGTTGAAATTTCCTCATAAGAGAGGAGCTCGCTATGTGATATCCAGGAAATACCCTCAGGTGACATGCAATAGATGCAGCGTAAGTTACATCGATCGGTAACTGAGATCCTGAGGTAATTTATACGGCGTCCAAAGGAATCAAAAAGACCTGTCATTCTTTCTCTCCTTAGCCATAGCTACAAATTTTACTCCTTCCACTTGGCAGAAAATAGTGCCTTGGTTTGTGGAGCGAATTGGTTTCCTTGTTCCACTAGCTTTACTCCAGCAACGACATCCACAGCATAAACCAAACAAACCTGGCAATAGATGGATGCTCCTCACTTTTCCAATACTCCCTTTAACAGAGCGGGTAGATTTTCAGGATGGTCACATATCACCGGCTCGATAAATGGCTGACCACTTTTTACCTCCATTATGTTTCTCCCCGTTTCCGAAAGAAGGAGTTGAATAAATTCCACGGCAAGGTCCTGGTTTTCCGCATGTAAAGGCATGGTAATGCCATATACTATAGGTTTGCCATGCTTGGTAGCGTAGGTAGGAGGAGAGCCGGGAGTCTTCATAATCTCTATAGAGGCTTCCTTGTAGAAGTCCTCCACGCCAGGAAGCCCCATATTTGTTTTAGAGAGGTTAACATAGTCATCGAGCTCAATGAAATTCAACTTGTGTTGCACGGCTACAGAACGATACTCAAAAGCGTAATCTAGATCGCCTGTCTGAAGTGCAACAATAAGGTCAACCGACTTTTTGCTCACTATTTCTTCACTGCCACCACGCCTGGCCTCACTGATACCACCAGTTCTGCCTCGTTCGTGCTCACTCCCAAGAATAAGGGCGTCATATAGCTCATCAGCATTGGGATCAGGAGTTAGTCCAAAGTCAGCAGCTTTATCATGGTAGTAGTTCTGAGCTAACTGGATGACTAACAGCGTTCTATAACCACAAGGGTCAGCATCAGGGTCGCTGTGCCCGTAGCTCACAGGGTCATTTCCAAGCACATCATACCAGGTGCGTGTGCCATCCACTATCGCATCTGAGCCAGGTGCATCGTCACAGTAGCAAAGCACCATCTTATTTCTGGCAAAGGCGAGATACCAATCGGCGTAGCCATCTTCATACAGCCTATCAGAGATAAGGGCATAATCGGCAGAGCCGATTATATCAGGGGGAGACTCACCAGCTTGCTCTTGTGCTATGGCTCTGCTTATTATACTAGCACTTCCTCCTGATTCAAGCACGATATTAACATTGGGATGAGCGCTTTCAAACTCAGTGGCCAAATCGTCAAACGGTACTGCTAAACTTCCCGCGTGAGAGATTTTTAGCGTTTTAGTTGCAGGAGTTCCCCCACCCTGTAAAGCACAGCTAGTAGCCGTCATAAGCAAGATGAGAACCACGATAATTGAACTCAACCTAAATAAAATACCTTTCATTGAAAACCTCTTTTTATCTCTAGAAACCTTCTCAAAAAACATGAATTGCTGAAGCCTTAAATGTGATCCATACCTTTACTCCCTTTCTTAACCTAAGTTCGTCGAACGCCTGGCGAGTAATAACGCAGATGAAATCTGGTGGCAGAGTCACGGTGACGTAGATGACTGAGCCTCTATCGGCTATGTCACTGACCACGCCCTGGAAGCAGTTTCGCGCTGTAGATTGAAGCGGCTCTGGGGAGATGAGGATATCTTCAGGGCGAAGGGAAAGCCGCACCTCGCCTCTGGACTCTGTTATTGCCCTGAGTTTCACACCCCCGATATCAATAAGGCCATTCTCAGCTCTACCACTAAAGATATTTCGTGACAGCGCAAATCGAGCCACGAATTCCGAATTTGGCCGGCGCAGGAACTCCCCAGGAGTCCCTACCTGGGCTATGCAACCACCGTTCAGCACAGCAACCCGATGCCCCAAAGCTATCGCTTCTTCAAAGTCGTGGGTGACATGAACTACGGTGACCTTCACCCGGCGGTGCATCTCCCTTAATTCTCTTTGCATCCCTTCCTTGGTCTCGGGATCCAGGGCACTTAAGGGTTCATCAAGCAGGATTACCTTAGGCTCAGTAACCAGCGCCCTTGCTAGAGCTACCTTTTGCTTCTCCCCTCCACTCAAGGTAACCGGGCTCCTCTTAAGCAGGTGCGAAATTCCCACTACTTCAGCCATAGCAGTTATCTTTGACTTTGTCTCACCCTTAGGGTACTTCTTCATCTTTAGTCCAAAGGCAATGTTCTCCTCCACTGAAAGATGGGGGAATAAAGCCTGGTCCTGATATACAATGCTAATGCCTCTTTTCTCTGGACTCTGGTTGGTAATCTCCCTGCCATCAATCCAGACTTCCCCTTCAAGAACTGGATAGAGCCCGGCAATAGCCTCCAGAAGCACTGTCTTCCCTGCCCCGGTAGGTCCCAGGATGATGAAATATTCACCTGGCTCGATATCGAGATTGATGCCCTGAAGCAGAAAATCGCCTAAATTAACCTTCAGGTTCTTTATGGTGATCATGCTTTTTCACCCTTATAGGCTATTGTTCTGAGTGTTATAAAAATAGCGATGGAGATAAGGATTGCCAAAGCTGCTACCGGTAGAGTGTAATCTAGCCCAAAGTCAAAGCGATCAGCGACCAAGACAGGAAGGACTTTAGTGTTCCAGCCAAGAAAGGAGGCGCTGTAAGCTATAATGACTATGGCGCCAAATTCGCTTAAGCCTCGAGCCCACATGAGCACCGAACCAGAAAAGATGCTCCTCCCGGCTAAGGGTAGGGAAATTCGGAAAAACGACCTCCAGGGAGAGGCACCTAAGGTTCTGGCTACCTTCTCCAACCTGACATCCACAGCTTTGAAGCCTTCCTTAGCCGAGTCAATAAGAAATGGAACGCTAACAAACACCATAGCGATGACTACCCCGGCAAAAGCCCCGAAGAAGCCAATGCCTGTGCTGTGAAGGACCTTGCCAGCAAGGAAATTGCTGCCGAAGACAAAGAGAAGGGCAACGCCAGCCGCGGAATGAGGGATCACAATAGGCACATCAATAATTGCCTCTACAAATCTCTTCCCCCGAAACTGGTGCCGAGCCAGCAGATAGGCTAAGGGAACTCCGAGAAGGAGCCCTATCAAGGTAGCTATCAGGGCAGCAGAGAGGGTGAGCAGAATAGAGGAGTATACATCCTCCTCGAGCAACGTGTTCCACAAGGCCCCGGGAGAAGAGGAAAATATCGTCTTAAGCGGGGGAGCGAAAATGAACAGCAGGATAAGTGCGCCAAGCACTATAAAAACTATGCTCATGCTATCTGGCTTTCTCCCAAGACTCATTTTAGCCATATTCTTCCTCTCTCCTGCAGCAAAGCTGCAAAATCAAGATGAATAAATTATTTTTTGACCTTTTGCCCACACTAAAGTCTGCAAAGCTCCCTACAAGATGCCTTGAGACTCTGTCACGTGCAAATAGGGCACAGCAGGCTAGATAGCATGTAATACAAAAATGGATAAAGGGAATAAAAAAACAGCGCCTTGTTAAAAAAGGCACTGTAATAGAATGACCGACTTCCATCTTCTCTCCTTTCCAAACACGGGAGGCCTAGGCATTTCTACCTACACCCTTGAGAC
>CAZQDF010000057.1:0-8381 GCA_964592065.1 uncultured Dehalococcoidales bacterium
TCCCGGAATAATCGAACTCCGCCGCCTGCCCGATTATTATCGGCCCCGAGCCAATTACTAGAACTTTAGATATCTTGGACATATTCTTCTCACTTTATTACTGGCAATCTTCTAAATTAAAAGTCAAAGATAAAAAATAAAAATGACAAATCAAGGTGTAAAAAACTTTCATTTTTTAATTTTTGCTCTGTATTTTTGCCTTTTGCATTTTAATCTTTTATTTAGCTTTCATATTCCAGCGACTGCTTAATATCTTCCTTTTCCAGCTCGGGGTAATCCTTAAGAATGTCCTCTGCACTCTTGCCTGCTGAAATGAGCTTGATAATCAATGAAACAGGAATCCTCAATCCCCTTATGCAAGGCTCCCCTTCAAATACTCCAGGATCGATGCTTATACGGTCCAATTTATTCACGCCAATACCTCCTTAAGCTCGAATTCTGCCGCCTGCCCGATAATTATCGCCTCCGAGCCAATGACCAAAACTTTAGAAATTCTGGACATCTAACTCAGAATAGCTCCCTGCACCTTGGACAAGTTTTCTTAAGCTCCTTAAAGTCTTTGCCTCTCCTACCCCTCCAAAACTCGCCTATATCGTTAATTTCACTAGCAAGCTGATTGGCGAATTCTTTTCCCTCCGCTATCAGTTTAGAACCCTTGTTAACTATTTCACTGACTTCCTGTTGATTTTCCACATTGTCGGCTATTTCGGCGAGGGCAAGTTCGCATTTATCCCGCTCGTCCTCGGTTTTCGAAAACGCAACCATACTTGATCCCCAACCTGATGGGTGTAGTAAATAACCACCTTCAACTGGATTAGAGCGAATATTTTGAAAATCGGGCGAGGGATCTGTATTCTGAGCAAGGCTTCTCCACCTAGCAAAAAGCGCATCGAGGGCAGCTTCAAATATACATATGGAATGATTACCTTGGTCATTTTGCACGACAGGAATTCCTTGTGACTCGAAGGCTATTTTGATCTTCTGGCGGAAGTTTTCGCAGTTTGTATTATGCTCATCGGCTTTTTGCTTCAATGTGCCCAATCCCTTGGCTTGTTCAGGGAAATGTGCTTCAAAGCTAGCCGATACCTTCGCCACCTCAATATCACTTGTCGTCACCGCTTGTGACCCGATGGCAACAACAATACTAAAATGGCGAGCCATCGGGGCAAGGTTAGAAGCTGAGGATATAACCAGCTCCGCTTCTCCCTTTAGCTCATCGAAGTGCGCCCTCAACTTTCTGTCTTGCTCCGTTTTTTTTCTCTGCCTACGGCTAGCTAACCAAGGCCCAACGAATACTCCTATCGCTGTGATAGCTGCAATGGCAATGCCAATGACTTCAAGAGTGTGCGCAGCCAAGAATTCTCTCATGCTTTGTTCACCATCTCCAGAAATCTCTCAAAGAGGTACATGTTATCCAATGGGCCGGGGGAGGCTTCGGAGTGATATTGGATGGACAGGATGGGCAAATCTCGGTGGCGGAGGCCTTCCACCGTGCCATCGTTCAGGTTTATGTGGCTGACCTCAAGTCCGCCTTTTAGAGTATCAGCGTCTATGGCATAGCCATGATTTTGGGCAGTGATATAAACTCTGCCAGTGGCTAAATCCCGCACGGGATGGTTGCCGCCGCGATGCCCGAATTTCAGCTTGAAGGTCTTAGCTCCCAGTGCCATGGCTATGAGCTGATGCCCCAGGCATATGCCCATCATCGGCTTTTGGCCTATGAGTCTTTTCACCATCCCCGCTATGTAATCAAGGAGAACAGGATTGCTTGGGCCTGGTGAGAGGACAATGCCATCGGGATTTAAGGCCAAGGCATCCTCTGCTGAAATAGTGCAGGGGACAGCAGTTACCTGACAACCGAGCTGGCTCAAAATGCGCAATATGTTGTATTTTAAGCCCAAGTCGATAACCACGATATGCGGTTGCTTCGCGGAGCCTGCCTTGGTGAGCCGAAGCTCTGAATGGGGTGAAGAGGAGATTCTTCGGTCGCGGAGCCTGTCCTGAGCGGTGAGATTCTTCGCTTCGCTCAGAATGACAGGGGGAGCGAAAGGCTCCCTCAGAATGACACGAGGCGAAGGACTCACAGTAACAGGCGTATCGGGTTGCCATTCGTATGTCTTTTCCGTGCTAACTTGGTGAACGAAATCGGTAGAGTCATATCTGGGCAGGTTTTTTAACTCCTTTAGCGCCTCTTCAATAGTCATTTCTGACGTAAGAATTCCCATCATTACTCCAACCGACCTCAGATGCCGGGTTAAAGCGCGGGTGTCTATGCCGCTGATGCCAGGGATGCCATAAGCCAGCAGAAACTCGTGCAAAGTGCGGATGCTTCGCCAGTGGCTGGGTTGAGGGCAATATTCCCGAACTGCCAAACCCCTGACTTGAATTTGCCTGGATTCGAAATCGGATTCGTTAATGCCGTAGTTGCCAATCAAAGGATAGGTGGGCACTAAGATTTGACCGGCAAACGATGGGTCGGTAAGCATCTCCTGGTAGCCAGTCATACTGGTATCGAAAACCACCTCGCCATAGGTAGTAGTCTCAGCACCAAAGGAATAGCCTTCGTAAACCGAGCCATCCTCAAGAACTAGAATCGCTTTCTCAGCCATGATATTTCAGCCTAAAAACTCGTAGAATTTCTGGGGAACCCGCTTGTTTCGCTACGTTCATCACCCTCACCTTAATCCTCTCCCTTCAAGGACGAGGAAATTCGGGTCGCAAGGACAAGGGAATCGTCTATATAAGCTATCCTGCCATTCACTACGGTTGCCATCACCTTGCCCTTAAACTGGTAGCCATCGTAAGGAGTATTCTTGCCTTTGGAGGCAAAACTTCTGCTGCTTACCACCCATTCTCGCTCGGGGTCGAATATGGTTATATTAGCTGGAAGACCTATCTTCAAGACACCTAATTCACTAGCTTTACCAATGATTTTCGCTGGCTCATGAGTCAGCTTGGAAATCAGCGTAGTAAGGCTTATTCTCCCTTCACGCACCAGGCCCATAAGGCAGCCGAAGGCAGTCTCAAATCCACTGATGCCAGAAGCGGCCAGAGCCAGCTCACAGTTCTTATCCTCCGAGGTATGTGGGGCATGGTCGGTTGCGATGGCATCAATGACCCCGTCTTTAAGTCCTTGAATCAGACACTCTATGTCCTCCTTGGTTCGCAGGGGCGGGTTCACCTTGGCATTGGTATCGTATTGAGATTGCTTCGCTCCGCTCGCAATGACATCACTATTTTTCTCCCATTCCCTACCCATAATTCTTTCCTCGGTCAGCGTTAGATGGTGAGGAGTAACTTCGGCAGTGACCGGAATACCCTTTTGCTTAGCCTGGCGTACGAGCTCTACCGAGCCACAGGTGCTCACATGAGCAACATGAAACCTGGCTCCTGTTAGCTTTGCCAGAACCAGGTCACGAGCCGCCATGACCTCCTCGGCGGCCGCCGGGATTCCGTTCAATCCCAACCTGGCAGATATCCAACCTTCATTTATGACTCCGCCACTGCTCAGTGCCTTATCCTCACAATGGTCTATGACTGGTAAGCCAATGTCCCGACTGTAATCCATAGCGCGACGCATAACCTGCGAGTTTGCCACCGGGTCCCCGTCATCGCTAAAAGCGATGACTCCAGCTTCAGCCAGCTCCGCCATGTCACAAATTTCTTTCCCTTCTCTTCCTCTAGTGATACAGCCTATAGGGAGGACATTAACAAAGCCGTCTTTCCTCGCCTTCCGCTTCACCCAATCCACAGCATCCCGATTATCCAAAGGTGGATTCGTGTTTGCCATGCAGCAGACGGTGGTGAAGCCACCTATGGCGGCGGCTTTTGTTCCCGTAGCAATAGTTTCCTTGTCCTCAAATCCCGGCTCACGAAGGTGACAATGTAGGTCTACAAAACCAGGGCAAACAATTAGTCCTGTAGCATCAATTACTTGAGATTGCTTCACTTCGCTCGCAATGACAGTGCCTCCCAGTTGCATAACCTTGCCTTCAACAATGAGCAAGTCGGCAAGCTGGTCTATCCCTTGTCCAGGGTCAATTATATGGCCACCCTGGATAAGCAAGGGAACAAACTTGTTGTTCATCATCCTGTTATAAATAGGCATAGTTGCTGGGTTTGAACCCCCAGGCCTTAGCTTCATCCTCTGAGCCAAAAATAATCAGATTCTCTGGTTTGATTTTTCGAATCCAATGGCTTTCAGCACTATGATATTTCTTATTCTCCAATTTACCTTCATGCCAATCTGAGCTGGCGATATATTGAGGGTGAAGTTCATGTTCACAATAGATACAGCTCAGGATTAAAGGCTTCAGGCTTACTATTTTGAATTCAGGCTTTATATACCTTGTTTCTGTTTCCTGGTTTGACACGCAAAGTGGATTGGAACACCTGAGCCCAGAATCTCGTTTATAAATGGGATAGTCTACCTTCTGAATAAGAGAATCATCTTCCTCAGAAATTGTAACTTCCTTAGCTCCCAGAAGGAGTGCTATGAGCGCCATTCTAACGGGCACTCCACGGGAAGCTTGCTTGAAATACATACTTCTGGGGTCAGCATCCATCTCACAGGCCAACTCGTCAACGCGGGGCAGTGGATGCATGATAAGTGTCTTTCTAAACTCCTTTTCCTTGAGGAGATTTTTGTCTATCACTGGATAGCCTTCCGCTTCTACCGTGGATGCACGCCTCTCCTTCTGAAGCCTGGTGACGTAAATAGCATCAACCCCTGACTCCAGTTCGATTTGAATATCAATGTCGGGCAACATCGCAAGTTGATGCGGGCTACCTGGCGTTATGTATATGGCATCTAAGGGGAAAAGTTTTCCTTTAACTGCTTGGGGCAGGGTCTCACACCTTTTCAGTTCACCCTTATATTCTGCAGTTAACTTCCTTAGAACATGCTCCGGGGCCTCAAGCCCGGGGACAGGGCGGAAAAGAATGGTGGCACCAAACCTAGCCAGAGCATAAGTTAGAGAATGTATAGTTCGCCCATACTTTAAGTCTCCCCACAGAGCTATTTTAAGGCCCCTAATGGCCTGTCTTTCCTTCGCAATAGTATAAAGGTCGCATAAGGTCTGGGTTGGATGTTCATGGCCTCCGTCACCAGCATTTATTACTGGGATACCGGCATAGTCGGCAACTACCTTGGCTGCTCCCTCCCAAGGGTGTCTGATGACAATTATATCGGCGTAACTCCCCACCACTCTTGCCATATCAGCAAGGCTTTCACCTTTGGCTAGAGATGTTGCACCCATCTCAATTGCGCTTATGATTTGCCCCCCGAGTCTGAGCATCGCAGTCTCAAAAGATAACCGTGTTCTAGTACTCGGCTCAAAAAACAAACTCGCCATAATCTTTCCCTGGCATACTCCGGACTGGCTACTCAGCGAATCCGGCATTTCGTCTGCCAAGGAAAACAGTGCCTCGATTTCCCCATTAGATAAATCGTCTATGGTTACTACACTTCTACCCGCCAGATTCATCACAGCCTCTTTTTAATTTCCCCCTAAAGGTCGAATTTTAGCTAAACTTACAATTGTCACCGCGTCCACGCCATCGGTCCCCTTCAATTGAACCTGTATCTTCTCATCCCTGGAGCTTGGTATATTTTTGCCTACATAATCGGCTCGGATGGGAAGTTCTCGATGGCCGCGGTCAATAAGCACAGCCAACTGGATGGACTTGGGGCGTCCCAAATCCATGAGGGCATCCATAGCTGCCCGAGTGCTCCGCCCAGTATAAAGGACATCATCAACCAAGATTACATGCTTATCAGTGATGTCCACAGGGATATCGGTACTCCGAACTGCTGACTCTAACTGCGGAGACGAAATATCATCACGGTAAAGGGCGATATCCAGAGCGCCTACAGGGATTGAGATTCCTTCAAATCCTTCAATTGTTTCAGCTATGCGCTTAGCTAAAGGCACCCCCCGGCTTCGCATGCCCACAAGTACAACATCTTCAGCACCTCTGTTTCTTTCTACAATCTCACGAGCAATGCGAAATAAAGCGCATCTGATGTCCTTAGAAGTTAAGAGGACTTTTTCAGACATTAAAAAAACCTCCTGCCTTCGAACTGGCAAGAGGTTTCAACTGCTGCTTCTATTGTGCTTTGCTTTAACATGCTTCCCCTTACCAGCCTCGCTGGACTGATTTAAAGGCTTTATAAATTCTACCATCTCTATAAAAACAAGGCAACTAGATGTGCTGAGATTGTTTAGCAGTTTCTCAAAAAACCTCTCTGCAAAGTTAGCCGAATGAGGTGAAAGCTATTATACTTAGGCGAAGGCTAAGGTAAGTTGTACAGAAACGAGCGAGAATTCTTTCTCTGGCAGTTTCCTTTACGAGCAGGAAGTATCCAAAGACCACTTCCTAAGAAGATTAGACGAGGTTATAGATTGAGATAGGTTTACCACAAGGCTTCTCCGTCATTACAAGGGTAAGGGAGAAATAGGACAGGCTCCGTATAATCCCACCATCGTATTAAAGATACTCCTCCCTTCTTAGCTATGGAGTATCTCGGAAGGAATGATAGAGATATTGGCCAATGATAGTTTATCCATCGGCCTCTTTCCGGGGCTTGGTGCCGATGAGAAAGCTCCAGACCATCCTACCTTAAGCTTATTCAAGAATCGGCTGGTTAATGATGCTGGCTCAAAAGCTTATGAGGAGTTATTCGATGAGGTAATCAGGATAGCTCAAGAGAAAGGGGTTAAGTTTGGTAAGCTTCAGAAGGCTGTGATGATGGGGAAAACCATCATTATTTGGGTCCGAAAGGGATAAACTCAGCCATAAGGCTTAAGATATGCCTCTCACCAAAAAGCCCTACCACCCCGTGCTAGCCCCATTTGGGCTGACCCAAAAGTTGGTATTTCTGCATCCATTTGGAGGTAAAGTAAAGATAATGCTATTGACTTAAGCACAGTGCGTGGTAAGATAGTAATAGTAGTAAGAAGAAAGCGACAACTCGTTACTGGGGGGGGCGATGAAGCGGAGCCTATGAGTGGGCGCTTGGGTTCTGTGGAGTCAATAGCGAAACCGACCTTATGGGTTGGTTTCACTTTTTGTTTGGGAGAAGATGAAGGCTCTGCTAGTCGGTGACTCTGAGGACTTAGCACAAACTGTTTCCCTCTTCCTGAGGGTAAGATGGCCCGAGCTGAGCTTCTTCAGCTCCGTCGAAGCAAGGGAAGTCATAGAGCTGGTATACTGGGAACACCCTGACGTCGTTATGCTTCAGCACGGGGTGCCATCCGTGGATTGCTTTGACCTCATAACTCAGATTCGCAGCTTCGCCGATGTAGCTATCATTGTCCTTGGCCAAAGCGACGATCTTATAGATAAGGTGAGAGCCCTGGAAATGGGCGCTGATGACTGGATTGCCCCGTCTTCCATACCTATGGAATTTATAGCCAAGGTCAATGCTGTCCTCCGCCGCTCCCTCCCACGCAGCAATGGGCGTCTGGCCTGCTTCCTGAATGACAGGGTGAGCGTAGACTGTGCCACTCGTGAAGTATGTGTCTTAGGAAAGCGTGTCAAACTAACCCCTATCGAGTGCAAAATTATGTGCGGATTAGTCAGAAATGAGGGCAGGGTAGTCACTTGTACAGACCTGCTCCACAGTGTATGGGGGCCAGATTACCGAGCCGACCCCGAGTTTCTCAAGAAGTATATCTATCGCCTTCGCTGTAAGCTCGAAGAGGACCATGCTAACCCCAAAGTCATTATAACTGAAAGAGGCGTGGGCTATAGCTTTATTGCTCCGTGTAATTCCACCCAATAAAGATCTTTTTCCACCTTATTGCGACCTATTTCTACCCCAGCGATACCTCTTTTCATTACATAGGTACTGAATTTCCTGTCTGCAACCATTAGACTCTACTTACGGGCTGGTCGAAGATGCAGAAAATCTTACTCGTTCATCATGACCTGGCGCTAAGAGACCAATTAACTTTTTTATTACAGCACTCAGGTTTTCGAGTCGGAAGCGCTATCGGTGGTCAGCAAGCTTTGGTTGAAATATACAGAAGCCCTCCTGACCTTATAGTCCTGGCTGAGGGCAACCATGGCTTAAATGGGGGCTTAAATGAAGATGAGCTCTGTGTTCGTATTCGGGAGCTATGTCAGGCTCCTATCATCATTCTGGGGCAGGGCTACGGAGGGGCGGCTGGGATTAACCTGCTAGAAGAGGGCGCTGATGCCTATTTGACCTCTCCACTGAACCCGAGGGAACTACTTGCCTGGGTTCGTTCCTTGCTCCGCCGCTATGCAGAGGAGAGACAGAGTGCATCTCATGGGAAGGGGACAACTTTTTTCGGGGACATGTCATAAGCAGACAGATTCTTGAGGATGGAGGTAAAGTCAACAAACGGAATTAG
>CAZQDF010000058.1:0-8322 GCA_964592065.1 uncultured Dehalococcoidales bacterium
ATCCTTTGCGAAGGAGAAGGAAAAAGCAGAGAAATATTTAACTAATTGGCAAAGAAGTCAGGCTGATTTTATTAACTATAAGAAGCGCAATGAGCAAGAAAAAAAGGAGATGGTCGAATTTGTCAATAGCATGCTTATCTCAAATCTGCTACTCATCGTAGATGATCTGGAAAGAGCTTTTGTTTCATTGCCATCTCAACTTAAGGAATTTAGTTGGATTGATGGCATCAGGCTCATCTATAATAAGCTTAAAGCGATCTTGGAAGCACAGGGGTTGACTGAGATTAAAGCCAAAGGAGAACCATTCGACCCTCATTTGCATGAAGCAGTAACACGCCGAGAAGGAGAAGAGGGGATAGTCATAGAGGAAATCCAAAAGGGTTATAAGTTGAAGGACAAAGTAATTCGTCCTAGTATGGTGATAGTGGGTAAAGGCAAGGAAGAAGAGAAAATAGAACAGGAAAGCCAAAAGGAGGAGTGAACATGGGTAGAGCAATAGGAATTGATTTAGGTACTACGCTCAGCGTAGCAGCAGTTATGGAAGGAGGCGAGCCTAAGATTATTCCCAGTGCTGAGGGTGCTAACCTCGTTCCTTCGGTAGTAGCCACAAGTAAAACAGGGGAGAGATTGGTAGGAGAAATAGCCAAGCGCCAGGCAGTGATTAATCCCGAGAACACTGTCTTCAGTATAAAGCGCCTCATCGGGCGCAAGTTCAAGGATTCCACAGTTCAATATGATATAAAGCGCCTACCCTATAAGATTGCTGAAGCTCCCAATGGCGATTGCAGAGTGGTAATGGGGGGCAAGGAGTATAGCCCACAGGAAATCTCAGCCATGATATTGCAGAAACTAAAGACCGATGCTGAGGCTTACATTGGCGAAAAAATCACCGATGCTGTAATCACCGTGCCAGCTTATTTTAATGATAGCCAGCGAAACGCAACTAAAGATGCTGGCGCCGTAGCTGGGCTTAATGTTTTGCGCATTATTAATGAGCCTACAGCTTCATCACTGGCCTATGGAATGGACAAGAAAAAGGATGAAACTATTGCTGTCTATGACCTTGGTGGTGGGACCTTCGATATTTCTATCCTTGATATAGGTGGAGGTACCTTCCAGGTTAAGTCAACTAATGGCGATACCCACCTTGGCGGTGATGATATTGACCAAAGGGTTATGGATTGGGTATGTGATGAATTTAAGAAAGAACAAGGCATTGATTTAAGGCAAGACAAGATGGCATTGCAGCGATTGAAGGATGCTGCTGAAAAGGCAAAGAGAGAGTTATCTACGGTAGCTCAAACAGAAATAAGCCTTCCCTTCATTACTGCTGATGCTACTGGCCCGAAACACCTCAGCATGATGCTAACTCGAGCCAAGCTAGAGCAACTATCAAGCGACTTAATAGAAAGGAGCCTTGGCCCTTGCCGTCAAGCTTTGAGCGATGCTGGTCTGCAAGCAACTCAAATCAACGATGTAGTTTTAGTTGGTGGTCAGACAAGGATGCCAAAAGTTCAGGATACTTTAAGACAATTCTTCGGCAAAGAGCCTGTCAAAGGAGTTAATCCTGATGAAGCAGTAGCCCTTGGCGCTGCGATTCAAGCAGGAGTGCTTAAAGGTGAGGTAGGGGAGGTTCTCCTCCTTGATGTTACTCCACTCACTTTGGGCATAGAGACTCTGGGGGCGGTGGCTACGCCTCTTATTCCTCGCAATACAACTATTCCTACTTCTAAGAGCCAGATATTCAGTACTGCAGGTGATAATCAGCCGAGCGTAGAGATACACGTTCTTCAGGGAGAGCGCCCTATGGCAGCAGACAACCGAACTTTGGGGAGGTTTATGCTTGATGGTATTTTGCCAGCGCAGCGAGGTGTACCACAGATTGAAGTGGCTTTTGACATCGATGCCAATGGCATCCTTAATGTCAGTGCTCGTGACAAAGGCACGGGAAAGGAGCAGAAAATTACCATTACAGCTTCCAGCGGACTTAGCAAAGAAGAGGTGGAGAAGATGCAAAAGGAAGCTGAGAGCTACGCTGCTGAGGATGCCAATCGCAAAGAGGAGGTAGAGGTGCGTAATTCTGCCGATAGCCTAGCTTACACTGCGGAGAAGACACTTCGTGATTATGGAGATAAGATACCCGCTGAGGTGAGACAAGAAATAGAAAGCAAGATAGCTGCAGTGAAATCAGCCCTTCAAGGAAAAGACGTAAATTCCATTCGAACCTCTACGCAAGACCTATCCCAGGCTATGCAAAAAATTGGAGCATCGGTTTACCAACAGCCAGGACAGCAGCCTCCACCTGATGGAGAACCTCCTGGTGACAAGTCTGGCGAAGGGGGAGAGGGGACGGTGGAAGGAGAATTCCGAGAAGTATAGACAATGAGATACCAGGTATTCATATCTAAATCCTGAACCTTAGGGATTTGGATTTTGAATTTGTTTAGAGTTTAGATATTTAAATTCAGTATTCCATTAGGAGAAGCGCAATGCCAAAATTTGATCTGAAACAATTTGCTCAGACGGTTGGTAGAATCAGGGAAAAGGCGATAGCGGAAGGAAGATTGATAAATAATCCCTCCACGGAGCAATTGGGGTTGATTGTGGAAAATGAGCCTGGAGTTAGAAAAACGATATATGGAAATTTTGCTGCTGAGAGTGAGCCTTCTTCCAGAGCAGCGATGTTCACTGAAAACAGTATTGACCATCACTTCGGCAGAAAAGAGCAGAGGCTGCTGGTCCAATGCGAAGAAGTTTTGGCTAAGGAAAGATTGATTTCCATTGATAGAATTGTGGGCCAAGAAAACAGTGGAACGACAGTCAGATTAACTATTCCTGAGAGATTTGCCCATGTTGCCTATGCAGGAAACCTCTACTTGCCCGTAAAAGAGGAAGTTGAGCAGCCAACCTACGAAATTGTAATGTTCGCTGATGACGCCTTCAAGGCTAATAAATCTAGACCGCTTCCTCAAAAAGATATCACCATAAGATTGGCTATGTTGGATGATGGCAGGGTGATTAAGATAATTAGGAACAGCAACTACATAGGCGAGTATAAAAAAGGGGTTTTCGCTGCAGAAGATTGGGTTGCTAAAACTAAAAGAGGCGGAATTTTCCTGCATGCCGGTTGTAGGGAGGATTATCTCCAATCAGCACACGGAGATTACAGAACTACCCGCTCACTGATTCTCGCCTTAACTGCAAATGGGAAAACAACTATAAGCTCTAAAATTTTGGCGAGAAAAGGAAAGGAAAAATCCTGGCTCATTCAAGACGATGGGGGAACTTTTATGCCAGATGGCTCATTTCATGGCTTTGAAGCTGGAGGAGTATTTGCAAAAACTGAGGCTGTAAACCCAGGAAGCCAAATCGAGATATTTTACGGCGTATTGAAACCAGAGACCCTATGTGAGAATGTTTATGTAACTGAAGATGGAGACTTTGACTTTTATAATTTTGAAAAGACATCTAATGGAAGAGCAATCATGCATAGAAGAGCTTTCCTGCACGCCAGCCCTTATATTGATGTTGATAGGATTGATAACTTGATTCTTATCACCAGAGGGCCCTGGATACCCGCAATATCACGATTAACCCGGGAGCAGGCAGTGGCGCTCATGGTTTTAGGGCAATCAATGGAATCTTCGGCAGGTGACCCAACCCGAGCAGGAAAAATTAAGAGTGAGTTCTTTTACGATCCCTTTGTAGCCGGTAATAGGGCAGAGCATGCGAACATATTTTATGAGATATTAAGGGGGCTTCCTCATATAGACTACTATCTGATTAATACCGGCGGGATAGGTGAAGGAGAGACGTACAAAGATATAAGATTGGAATATACTTTGGCCATATTAGATTCCTTGCTAAGAGAAGGCCTCGAAGATTGGATAGATTCACCTACAGGCTTTAAGATACCAAAGGCAATAAGGAATGTAGATGATATTTACTTGCACCCTGAGAAACTTTGCTCTAAAATTGAATTCGCGGAAAGGCTAAAAGAGCTTAACAATGTCAGGCGTGGCGCTATAGGAAAGCTTGACAGTGCTCTGCATCCCGATATAAGAAACGTTTTTTAACGAGCTATTTGCTAGGCTTCCTGAAAAGCAAATTAAATTCCTTTTTAGTGGCGAAGTTGTTATATTTGGCTAGTAAAGCCTTTAATTGTTATCCTGAGTGCTAGCAAAGGGTCTCTAGATGCTGTCTGAGCCGAATTCCTGAACGGAGTGAAGGAACTAGTGAGGGATTTTTCAGAGATTCTTCAGCCTGTGGCCTCAGAATAGCAACTTCTTAGGGGGGAGAAATGGCTGACTTTAGTAAACTCTATCGGAAGTTAAAGAAAGAGAGAATACAACTGTTAGAACGATTGGAACAGCTAAGAGTCTCTGGGCAACCATTGGCGGAGAGAAGAGAGGGTAGTCCTTTTGGCAAAAGGGAGGAAGAGGCTAACGGAGCCTTTGAGCTAGAGAAAAGAGTAGCCTTGGAAAAGGGATTAAGGGAGGCTCTTGGTGAAATAGAGCGTGCTCTGCAAAAATATGAAGCGGGTACTTATGGATTATGCGACTCCTGTGGACAACCCATAGAGCAGGCTCGTCTTGAAGCTCTGCCTCAGGCAAACTTATGCCTGAGCTGTAAGGCACGCCAGGAAAGGGATGCAAAAGGGGCGAGATAATAGGTCCCCAGGTAAACTTGGCTCCACAAAATCGCCGATTTTATGGGTAAAGATAAACCAAAGGTCTTTCTGGGTAGTGACAGAAGGAAAATAGGATTATCTCTGGTGCTCGTTGCTTTAGTGATTGTCCTGGATCAATTGAGCAAATTATGGATTAGGGGTAATTTGATACCGGGGGAGTCACTCACAATAGTTGGTCGTTTAAGCTTGACTTATCTACGGAATACTGGCTCTGTTTTTGGATTGTTTGCTAACCAATCCTTTCTCCCCATCATCATTATTCTGGCTAGCCTAGGAGTTATCCTGCTGTTTTTCCGTTATCTATCCCGAGCTACTGGCGTGGGTGTTATGTCTGCCAGTTTGATTCTTGGTGGCGCTGTGGGGAATTTAATAGACCGTCTCCACCTCGGTTACGTCACCGATTTCATTGACTTCCGCCTCTGGGGTAACTTCCACTGGCCAGCTTTTAATTTTGCTGATGCAGCTATAGTGATAGGCATCTTCACCTTTATTTATGCCTTGTATCTCTCAGGATTATTTAGAACAGTGTATGAACACGACCGCAAGAGCAAAAACTAAAACCCTGCAGTTTGACAGTCCCACTCCGGGCATTCGTCTTGACAAGTATGTAACCCAAGCTCTTCCTAAGTTTTCTCGAAGTTACATACAGAAACTAATTGAGCAGGGCTATATCTTAGTCAATGGGCAAAAAACAAAGGCGAGCCAAAAGTTAAATGAAACCGACAGTATAACAATTGAGCTTCCTCCTTCACCTAGCTGCCTTTTAGCTGAGCCAATCTCCCTAGCCATAATTTATGAAGATAACGATGTACTGGTCATAGACAAACCTGCAGGATTGACTGTTCATCCTGCCCCAGGACATCCCAGCCATACTTTGGTCAACGCTATCTTAGCGTACTGTCCTGGCTTGGTTATGAGTAATGACTTAATACGCCCAGGCATAGTCCATAGATTGGATAAGGACACATCAGGGCTCATAGTTATCGCCAAAAACGATCCTGTGAGAAAATATTTAGCCGACCAGTTCAGAAACCGTACAGTCACAAAGGGCTACCTCGTCTTAGTTAGAGGAAGGCTGTCCCCGGAGCAGGGGATGATTGAAGCCCCCATTGGCCGAGATCCTCATAATAGGCAGAGAATGGCAGTGATAGCTATGGGGAAAGAAGCTAGCACTCAATATCAAGTGAGAAAATACTTAGGTAACTACACTTTAATTAAAGCCATTCCTCTAACTGGGCGCACGCATCAGATAAGGGTACACTTTGCAGCTATCGGTTTTCCTGTAGTTGGTGACCCTGTCTATGGAGGAAAATATAGAGACGAGGCTTTGGCTTCGCGCCTCAAGAGGCAGTTTATCCATGCCTACATCCTTGGCTTTTGCTTGCCATCTAGCAAGAAATACCGAGAATTTACTTGCCCTTTACCGATGGACTTGAAGGAAGTTCTAGAATCCTTGTCTCAGGAAGCTTAAAAGACTTGTTTGCAGGTGTAAATATATGATATGTTTCTAATGCGAAACGGAAACAATAAGGAGGCTGATAGCTTGAAGTCTTTTGGAGAACTTAGTCGAGAACAGCTAAGAAGAGAAAATAGTTTGTTATCCCGCTTAATGGGCGAAGCTAAGGTAGAAGATTTAACCCGCTTTGAATCTGACTTAGCGCAACAGCAAAGCCAAGTTTTGTTTGAGATAAGCACCGAGATAGAAGATACTGAAGCTGCCCTGAAGCAAGCTGAGCAGCTCACGCAGAGGCTTAAGAAGCATTTAGAACAGTTGAAAAGTTTGCAGCGAGTTTTATCTAAGCAGCACTAAGCTTAATCTCCTAGCGACATTGTAAGAGCTAAATATGCCATAATGCACAATCATGGAATTTGCGGTAGAGACAAAAGTCAGAGTTCGCTTCGCACCTAGCCCCACGGGCTACCCACATTTAGGCAATATTAGAACTGCTCTATTCAATTGGCTTTTCGCCCGCCATCATGGTGGCAAGTTCATCTTGCGTATCGAGGATACTGACATTGCTCGTAAAGTAGAGGGAGCAGTGGAAATGATACAAGATAGTTTAAGGTGGCTGGGACTGGACTGGGATGAAGGTCCTTATTTTCAATCACAGCGATTACCTATGTATCATGAAGTTGCCAACAGATTGCTTAAAGAAAATCATGCTTATCTATGCTACTGCTCCCCGGAGAGATTAGAGGCAATGCGCCAGGAACAAATGAAGCGACACCAGCCGCCAAAATATGATGGGCGTTGCAGGAATTTGACACAGCAGGAGAGAGCTGAACTAGAGGCAAGTGGTGTGACTCCCGTAGTTCGCTTCAAAACACCAACTGCGGGGGAAACAACTTTCCCCGACTTAATTCGCGGTGCTGTGACTTTTAAGAACGATACCTTGGATGACTTCATCTTACTCAAGTCCGATGGTTACCCAACGTATCATCTAGCCAACGTGATAGATGACCATTCAATGGATATTTCTCATGTCCTCAGGGCTGACGAATGGCTTTCCAGCACTCCTCGGCATATGTTGCTTTATCAAGCTCTAAACTGGCAACCCCCGCAATTTGCCCATCTGCCCATGATATTGGGGCCTGACCGAGCTAAGCTCTCCAAGAGGCATGGCGCTACCAATATCGCTGACTATCAACTACAAGGTTACCTCCCAACAGCAATGATGAATTTCCTAGCATTGCTAGGCTGGTCACTTGATGACCGAACTGAGCTGCTATCTCAAGAGGAGTTGATAAAGCACTTTTCCTTGGAAAGGGTAGGTAAAACTGCGGCTATCTTTAATAAAGATAAGCTGGAATGGATGAACGGGGTTTACCTGCGTAAACTAAGCCCAGAGGAATTTGCCAAGCTTGCCACTCCATTACTATCTAGGGATTTGCCAAGTTTGGTAAAGCGCCCACTGGGCGAAAATTATATCTGCCAGGTCATGCCTCTAATTCAAGAACGAGCTAAAACCTTGGCTGAGGTTCCTCAGCTTGCCGATTTCTTCTTTCTCAATGAGTTGCAATACGACACTGGCCTGCTTTTAAGTGGCGAATTAGACTCTGCCCAAGCCGTTAACGCCATTGAAGCTACTGTACAAAAGCTGGAGGTAGTAAAAGACTGGAATGCTAGCTCACTTGAAAACATCCTCCGCCCACTGAGTGCCGAATTAAACTTGTCTACAGGAAAATTCTTTGGATTACTAAGGGTAGCTATTACAGGGTGCACTGCCACACCACCCTTATTTCAAACCATGGCGGTATTGGGAAAAGGGAAATGCCTGAAACGACTTAGGGTAGCTTTGCAAAGGTTATCCCTCATGAAATCTTGAAAGCTGTGAGCCAAAAAGGCAAATCATGTCAAGGCAAAACCGAACATGCCATAAGTGGCAACAGCCGGTATATAATGTATAAGATGGACGGCATCAATCTCGGACGGGGTATATAATGCGGTAACATGAGCAGACTCTAATTATAGCTAGCGAAATTAGGGGGTAAGGTTATGGCTAAAACGTTCCTGGTAGGACAAGACCTGCACAAAAGCTTTAATGAACATAAGGCTGTCAACGGCGTTTCTTTCACTATCCATAAGGGCGAAATCTTCGGCCTTCTGGGACCCAACGGTGCCGGCAAAACCA
>CAZQDF010000059.1:0-8297 GCA_964592065.1 uncultured Dehalococcoidales bacterium
CCGGTAAGGTCGATGAGAGGCCATGGCCTCGACAACATCAGCTACGGCCAATATCCTCGCCTCCATGATGATATCTTCGCCTGATAGGCCTGAGGGGTATCCAGAACCATCCATCCTTTCATGATGTTGAAGCACAATCTGGGCAACTGGCCATGGAAAGTCAATACCCTTAAGTATTTCGTAGCCGAGTAGCGGATGTGCTTTAATCATCATGAATTCGGGTTCAGATAATCCATTAGGATTGGTGAGGATTTCGGCAGGTACACGGACTTTCCCAATATCATGAATGAGTCCAGCCAGGCGGAGCCCGCTAATCTGCTCTTCAGAAAGGCCCATCTGCCTGGCTATGGCGCAGGCAAGCTGAGTTACCCGTTGCTGATGACCCGCGGTATAGGGATCCCTCATCTCGACTATGATGGCCATGGCTTGGATGGCGTGCTCCATGGCTCCTATTAGCCTCTCAGTGCTGTGCTTAGCTTCCTCCTGCGCCCGCTTTCGTTCGCTGATATCGCGAGCTATGGCCAGAACCTCGGCAGGCCGTGCCTCGGCATCACGCAGGAAGTTATAGTTAACCTCGACTGGGACTATCGAACCATCCTTGCGAATCAATTCTAACTCTAACGTCCGCGACCTAACGAGGTTTTTCTGTTCCCTGTTTTCTACACCGAGTTGCTCTTCTAGAGCCTCCATTGCAAACTTGAACGAAGCAGGAGTAAAAATTTCTTCCATGGGCTTAGTCATAGCTTCCTGAACACTATAGCCCAGCAGGCGGGTTATAGAGGAACTGATGTATGTGGGCCGCATGTTCATATCCACGGTCCAAATGACATCTTCGGCGCGCTCGGCTAGTAGACGGTACCGTTCCCCACTGTCAGATACTGCCCCTTCCGCTCGCCTGCGCAGCATCTCTATTTCTTCCACAGGCTGCTGTTTCGCCTTGTCCTTCATATCCTTATCTTCCTATCATAGTCTAGAAGCAATTCGAGCTATTTTTTGGCCGCACACGCGTCATTTTTGGATTTATCCAGGAAATCAAAAAAGTCCTCTTGTTTGAATCTCAGGCTATGACCAGGCCCGATTCTATATGCTCTCAGTGCCGCTTCCTTTTCCCACCTCCTTACTGTGCTAGAATGTATGTTGAGAATAGAGGCGAGTTCCTTTACAGTGAGCATCTTCTGCGGTATTTCGTTTTCCCGACCTTTGGTCTCTGCCATTGTCTTTTCCATATAGAAACGTCATTTAGGACTTGGATGGCTTGCATTCAAACCAGGACGGCAAGCCTACTGGGGGTTAGCATCTCATTGCGTCCAGCCCAAGTTTTAGCTTTCAGCCTGAACTTCCTTCTATTTGTCCTCGCTTCCTCAGGGCTGGCAGGGCATGACTTGATTTGGCATACCACTTTGTTGCACTTATTCTGAACCCCAAAATCCTTTATTCTCAATGATAGAGCCCTCATTAATATAAAGGAGGAGGTATTGAAAAGGGTATCGGCATTTGTCTGATTTTCTTGTAGGAATTTGCCTTCAGAAGTTGTCGGTGTTTGTCCTACAAGAGGGGGCTATAGATAAAGGGGAGAATTGAATCAGTCCGCCAGCCCGTGTTTTATGGCATAATGGATTAATTCCACACTGCTCTTCACTTGCATTTTTCTCAAGATGCGAGAGCGATAGGTGCTAATCGTTTTTGCACTCAGCATGAGCTCCCCGGCAATCTCCTTTACCGTTTTCCCTGACGCAATCATACACATCACCTGGTACTCGCGGTCGGAAAGCGTTTCATGAAGCGGCTTTTCCACATCAACTTGCAAAGCAAAAGCTAGTTTCTCAGCCAGAGAAGAACTGACGTATTTACCGCCCAGTAATACTTTTCGTACTGCCGCTATCAACTCATCCGGCGCACTTTCCTTTGTTAAATATCCAGCGGCACCTGCCCTCATAGCCCGTACCGCATACTGCTCTTCTGGATGTATACTTATCACAAGTATTTGCAGGCCAGGTTTTGTCCTCTTCAGCTCTTTCAAAACGTCCAGCCCACTTCTGTCTGGCATGGAAATATCTAACAAAACCAAATCGTAGTCATCTTTCTGTACTCTTTCTAACACCTCTTGTGAGGTACCTGCCTCATCAACTGCGGTTATATCAGAAGCTTCCAACAGAATCCGCTTCAATCCTTCACGAACAACCGGGTGATCATCGGCAATAAGCATCTTTGTCATGGGATTTCTCCTTCTTGACCAAGCGGAATTCTTACCGCTACCGTAGTCCCCTCCCCCCGAATGCCGCTAGTTTTGACCTCACCCTTCCAGGGAAGGACACGTTCCCGCATTCCAACTAATCCAAGTGAGCTCGGAGCGGAAATCTGCTTTTGTGTAATCCCCCTGCCATTATCTATAACTTGGAGGACCAGCTTACCAGCTTTCTCTTCCAGGCTTATTTTGACCCTCGTTGCCCGGGCATGACGAGCTACGTTGGTCAGTGTCTCCTGAAAAACGCGGAAAATCGCCGTTGAAAGAGTCTCATCCAAGTTTATATCCTCAGGGTATAAGCTAACCTCGCATTTAATTCCTGTCCGCTGTTGAAATTCTTCCGCCTGCCACTCGATTGCTGCCGTAAGACCGAGGTCATCCAAAATTCCCGGCCTCAATTCTGTGGCAAGCCTTTTCACCGTTTTGATGGCCGTATCAGTGAGTTCTAACATCGATATTGTCTTCTCATGCAGTGATATTTGATCTTGGGATAGTGTTTTGCTCAACCGGGATAAGTCCATTTTCAATGCCGTCAATACCTGTCCCATCTCGTCGTGCAGCTCCCGAGCAATTCGAGTCCTTTCCCCTTCCCGGGTGGATTCCATATGTCTCGCAAGGTCGCGCAACTGCTGGCGGGAGCTTTCTAATTCCTCCTCCGTTCGTTTGCGCTCGGTGACGTCTCTGGCTACTATTTGTACGGCTTTTGGTTCACCGCATTCCATAATCAGCGAGGCGTTCAGGTCAACTGGTATCACCCTGCCGTCTTTGGCCTTGATTTCTATTTCATAATCCCGGACTGTTCCTCCCTTTTTCAATTTTTCCAACTCTCCGCCTAGCAACAAGCTGCTTGCTGCCCGAGTAAAGACCCTATTTACTGGCTGACCGATGAGCTCGTCTTCTTCATAGCCCAAAATTTCCCCAGCTACTCTGTTAATCGTCCTCACCCTTCCCTCAAGATCAACGACGATCAATATATCAATCATTGATTTGATGACGCTCTCCATATAGTCTTTTGCTTCTGCTAGCTCTTTAAGGGTTTCCTCGAGCTCTTGGGTTCTTTGTCTTACTTTCGCTTCTAGCGCTTCCTTGCTTAAAAGAGCCAGCTTCTCATTCTCCAAAACACCTTTGGGCATGCTTCTGAGAATATCGAAAAGAACGGGAATATCCCCATATTGCTTTCTGACACTCACATAGCTATCCTCGAGCGTTTTTTCTGCCAGCTCAAGCGAGGTCACAGCGCCATAAAGATTCATAAGCTTAGAGTTGAGCCTAGCGAACAAGGTGCAAACCGTCTGCACCCCATTTTCCCGCGGGATTCTGTCAAGGTTTCTCAATGCAGGCGCAACACCAATGGTTCCATCTTTTTTAAGTATGCAACCTTCAAATAGAATGGGATTGTATTCAAAATAGTCTGTTAGAGTTTTTTCAAGGATATTGTCGCTAATAACAGGTTTTACCCTTGCCAAAAACGTATTTGTCAAAGCTTCATAGCCTCTAACAGCAAGCATATCACTTTGGAGTAGGCCTATTTCTTTGCTTTCTTTGCTACCTACTACTGTTGCTGACAGCCGTGTGGTGAGATAAAGCCTTCTCTCCCCCACGACCAAGCTCACGAACGCGATTGCCAGAGTACATGCCCCCGCGGCATCGGTCCAATTAATTGATGCTGCTCCGAAATGTCTATAAGAAAAGCTCAAAACTCTGAGTGGCATATGACAAAACACGAGCACAATGATTCCGATCAAATAATATCTTGTGGTAGCAAGCATTAAAATTGATTTTACCCCAGAGATTTTTAGTACCCTTCGAATATCCTTTCCCCTCAAAATCCCGCCAAAAACAATTAGTAAAACCGCCAGGATCCAGATACCAAGCACGGGCAATGCCATAATTGGTCCGGAGAAGAAAAGAAACTCTATCGCGCTGACGATGAGTCCTACGATGGAGGTAACGCTACCTGCAGCCATGAGCCTGTGCCCGAGAGCCCCTCGCATAAGCCGTGCGTTCCTTAGAGCATAGTAGGCGAATGCCGATGCTGATAGAAGAAATATGACTCCAAATAGGTATGTCAGAATACCTATGGCGCTCAAACCCCTACCTCCTGCATCTCGTTTTCTATAGCTGCCAACTGTTCCTTCTCAAACATTTCAGGATCTATTGAGAACATAAGGGTGCCATCGTTTTCTTGGCATAACCCTTTCATCTCCTTTAGCAAACATTTTGCTTTCTCAAAGGAATTGGCAAACATGATTTGGTCGAGGCAATCCAGTAGGACTACAGTTTTGCTTGAGTTCTCAATGATTTCTGTTGATATCATGCTGCTAAGTCTTCCAAGGTTTTTGGGGGTTACTATTCTCTCCGTGTTTGTTCGTTTAAATGTCAACCAGACAAGGGATGCTTTTTCTACCCCATACATTGCTCTAACCTTTTGAGGTTCTAATTTTGTAAAGCAGAGCCCTTCAACCTCGTATTCTAAGGCTTTTTTCAGTTTTTCATAAGCTTGGCTGGGTTTTTCTTCCTTAAAAAGGTATGCCTTGCCGGATTGCAATTCTCGGAAAATCGCGGGTAATTTGGTTCCTGAAGGCATACTAGCCAGTATACCCTGCTTATCCAGAAAACCTCCATGTCTTTGAAGCATTTGTCGTAACCATCCATCAGCTCTATCTTTTGATTTTAATCGCAATGTTTCATAAGTTCCGACGAATACAGGAGTAAAATCATTCACCGTTTCTATTGTCCAGTTATGTTCTTTCATTATCCTCAAAATATTATCTGGCATTTCACTTATATTCTCATCGGTAAGCCTGTCTGGCTCAAAAGTTAATTTCCTGGATTCCAGAACCAACACATCTCTTAGCCCCATAGCTTCACAATACTCTTCAAACCTGAAACTGCTTTCACCTAACTCTTTGCCTGGTATTTTATCTTGAAATGTGTTTAGAAATCGTATATGGGACTCTACGAGTTGTTCTAACGGTTTGCTTAACTTGGGAGCGGTAATTTTTTCTAAAGGTAGGGATACGGCATAGGCGATGGAGCCAAACTCAAGTGTAGCAAGTATTCCACCGAATGGAGGAAAAATTGGAGATTGTTGGAGCATCATATTTGTTATTGTTACTCCCAAGAAATAAAAAATAACAAAACCTGATAGAATGATTATAAATTTCCTTCGTGCTATTCCGTAGGATTTTTTAAGGAGTATATAGCCAAAAACGAGTATAAGTATAAGGTATGGAATACCTACACCGTAACATAAAGCTGTGAAATACGGCTCAGATTTATATGCCCAGCCCAAAGCAGGACCACTCCATACGATTTCAAATGGAGCAAGCAAGATAGCGATTAAGCCCACAAAAAACGCAGGTGCTATGATAGCTACATAAATTCGTTTTTGTTTGAAGTAAAAAAGGAGCATAAGAAGTAAAAACGAGTGTGCAGTTGATACAAAGAATAGATCAAATCGGAAAAATTGTTTGGATAAAATGGCTGTAGGTGCAGTTCTATGAAAAAATGCTAAAAATATCCATAATGCTATAGAAAGACCGAACAGGAAGAGTGCTTGGTATACCCAACTTTTTGGGTTTTTCCGTAACAAATAAACAGAAATTGATAGAACTATAACCCCACCAATTAAATATTGAACACTCCATGGGAAGAAGTGCCAATGAGCCAATTTACACCCTCCTGAGCAACTCAGCCATCTCAGGCTTATCGGTTGGGATTATTTTGCGAAACTTAATCTGCCCAAGGGGCACTCCTTCCTTCACTTTTTTCATGGCGTATCTCATGAATGCCCCTTTATTCAGATATTCAACCTTGATTGTTTCCGAGGGGTCACTAACCCTAAAATCCCTAACATAACTTTGAAAATCTGGGAATATCTCCTTCAGTGCTTCAAATATTCTTCTCTCGGCTTCCTTCTCGGTATAATCCCATCCCTTCTCCATCAGCACACAGATGTGTTCCTTGGGTTCCATCACTTTTTGGATACACCATCGCTCAAAGGAAGGAAGACCTGCCTTAACAATAGTGCTAGTTATCAGGGCCTCCGATATTCTAAAATAGTTAAAAAAATCGAGAAGTGCTGCTTTCTTACCTTCACAATCGAAGATAGGGAGACCATCTTCCCGGAAATCAATAACTCTGAATAGGTCGCCTGTCTGATACCTGATTAGCACCGACCCAAATGGAGTTCCCACGAGTTCGTAAACATTATCTTTCTCAAGCTCATTTATCTTTTTTATCCTGCCATCGTTTGTTAGAAACTCAAAATAGCAACTTCGAGGCGATGGCGTTAAATACTCCTTCCTATCCGGCAACCCAAGAAATGGGAATCCTAATTCCGTAGAGCCGTAAACTTGCATTGGTTCAATCCCAAATTCATCCCTTAAATAGTCAAAATAGAGCTTAGCTTCCGTTCCAGCAGCCCCAACACCCTTAAGTGAAAAAATATCTTTTAGTCTGATAGACTTCTTGTGGGCTAACTTATACCTCAGATATATAAAATATAAAATTAACTTCGCTATACCAAAATTCATAGACTGGTAATAGTTTTTATATAACTCATCTGGCCTTTTGAAGTAATCACAAATCATCTTAAGAGGCGAGGCAATGCCACCAATAACATCCAATTTTTCGCCGGCCTTGATAAGCTTAATCGTAATGTTTATTTTTTTCCTCATATCGGTTACATTATCTATAATCTCGGTTGGGGGGATCAATTTCAACACAGGAGTAAAAACTTCAGCAGCGACTATACCTGCTATATAAGGTGCCGGAGCCATGATATTAAGGAGTTTGTCCCCCTGCCTTAATTTAGTTTCACCCCAATTGTCGCTAGCCGAGATACTGATCGCTGCTAAGAGGTCCATAGTCATGTTTTTCAGGAAAGTTTCACTGTGTGCAAACCATTTGGGTTCCCCGGTTGTGCCGGAAGTCTTTGCGCAGAAGGCATATTCATCCACCAACCAACCTTCCAGCATAGGAGCAACTTGCCTGCTTACTCTATCATAGTAATTCAGCCATAGCTCTCCTTTTCTTCGGGGAACTGTTCTTTCCAGTTCTTCTATTTGCTCGCCAAACTGGTGTAAAATAAGGTAATCCTCGTAGGTTGTAAGCGGTATATCCTCAAATTTTTCGACACCTTTTGGGCAGAGATGCTCTGCCATCTTGGTTTTCTTCCATTTCTCAAAATGCTCTTTTAACTTCTTCTCGTTGTACTCTAGCTGCTCGGGAAAGCTCTTCTCAAAGAAGGAGCAGTATTTTTCCCAAAGATCTTCACTGCTATTCATTTCTAATCACCTCCTGTAGGTTAATACTATATAATTAGAGGATGCTGAAAAAGTCGAGGATTTGTCTTGAGTTATCCTCTGCCCTAAGCTACTATTCTCTCAGCAAATCTGGTAAAGAGTATAGCCAACGCTAAGAGCTAAATCAAGACCTCTTTCCTTCTATGGTAACCATATCTATGATAGGGTGATACCCCAGGATCACTTCCTCAAGCTACTGGACAGGGCAGTTGATTTCTCCTTTGTCAATGAGTTGTGCCATGATGCCTACACAGTAGATTTCGGCAGACCTGCCTATGAGCCTGAAATGATGTCCAAGATATTGTTTGTCCAGTCTCTCTGTGACATCTCTGACCGCAGAATAGAAGAAGAGGTGAACTTCAACCGTCCGCAGCAATCTCTTGGTTGTCTTGCTCCCGTAGAGTGTATTGAAAAAGAACTTGCTAAAATCCACAGCCCAGTGTTACCTATGTGGTCAGCCAGCACATTACCTTTCCATTTGAACTAAAAGAGGTTAGAATTTGGCTTGCCCGGTGCCTGCTACACTAGCTTAGAAAATGCCTGAATTGCCTGAAGTAGAGACAATTAAAAACGAGCTTTCGCCTTGGGTGCTGGGGCAGCATTTCACCCACGTTACTATTTTTGACAGCGATTTACTACTCGGAACTCCAGTTGAAGAATTTCGCCATAAGTTAATCGGGCAAACAATACAGAGCCTTGAGCGCCGGGGAAAATATCTCATCTTCAACTTAGCAAGCAATCAA
>CAZQDF010000060.1:0-8173 GCA_964592065.1 uncultured Dehalococcoidales bacterium
GGCTTTAGCCCTGACAGCTGGGAAACAATTAAAAAATATTTAACAAGCAAAGGATACGAGGAAAAAGAACTATTCCAAGCTGGTCTGATAATAGAAAGAGAGGATAAAAGCAGTTACGACCGATTCCGCAACAAACTGATGTTTCCTATATGTGATATTCAAGGTCGAGTTACCGGCTTTGGAGCTAGAGCCCTAGACGATTCCTTGCCTAAGTATATTAACTCGCCCCAGACACCGATTTTTGACAAGAGCAATAGCCTGTATGGAATTGATAAGGCTAAAATTGCCATTAGACAGAAAAATTTAGTAATAATCGTGGAAGGCTACATGGACGTTCTTACTGCCCACCAACATGGCTGGCAAAATGTAGTTGCCCCAATGGGAACTTCCCTAACTGAAAAGCAGGTAAACATTATTAAAAGGTTAACTAAAAACATATCTCTAGCACTTGATGCCGACACTGCTGGGGAGGAAGCCACCTTACGAGGCAGAGAGGTTTTGTATCATTCCCTAGACAAAAAGGGGGCAGAAATGCTCCCATATTCAAGGGAATCGGCTCGCTCTCTGCACAAAGGAGAAGAACCATCTCCCTTATTAGCCCAGAAAGTTAAGCTTACAAGCATGATTGATGCCGAGATAAACGTGCTCTGCTTACCCCCAGGCAAGGACCCAGATGAACTAATAAACAAAGACCCTACTGCGTGGCAAAACCTGGTGGAGCAGGCTACGCCTATCCTAGACTTTATCATCAGGAATATAATAGCCAAAGTTGATATTGACAAGGCTAGGGGCAAATCTTTGGTCATAGAGACATTATCGCCCATATTTGATGAAATAGAAGACCCGGTACAGCAGTCTCACTACGTGAGACAACTGGCACGTGAATTGAAACTCGAAGAGTCGGAGATGAAAGCCGCTTTGAGGAAATTAAGAGGCAATCGAAAAAGACTACAGCCTACTGAGCCAAGGGAACAATCTCGCCTTGCTCGCCAGCTTGTGTCTAACCCCATCGAGGAGTACTGCTTAGCTCTACTACTCCGATATCCAGAGCTTCGCCAACTAGCTCAAGAACTGCTACCAGAACACTTCGAGTACACTGCGAACCGCGAACTCTTTGTCAAATGGCAAAGTTCCTCAGACATCCCCCCCCCTTGGAATAAACTTGACGCCAATCTATTAGAACAATTAAACTATTTATTAGATAAGCCAATCATTGAGGAAAACAACAGGGAACGGCAGCTTGCCTTAAGCGATTGTATCCTTCGCTTGCAAGAAAGGCTATCTAGGAAATTAGAGGCGGGGAGAGAATTAATGCTCGATGCTACCAGAGAAAAGAAAGGCATAAATGCTGAGCTAGCTAAATTGGAAGAGGAGGGAATAAGTTCTAGTCAGCAGCTTAAAGAAATCCTCGTCAAGAGGACAAAAGGAATTAAGTAATGGATTCAATTAAAAGTGAAAACACCAATCTGGATAATGATGAGGAATCAGCAGAAGACCTCTCCAGCGAAGAGACTGAAGCTGAGGAAAAAACTGAAGAGACTGGCGAAACCTTGCCCGAAGAGGCTAAACCCGAAATACCCTTAGTAGAACACGAAATAATTGACGACTCAGCTCGCATGTATCTTCAAGAAATAGGCAGGGTGCCGCTTCTCAAAGCCGCTGAAGAGAGGATGTTATCCAGCAGGATAGAACAAGGCAGATATTTAGAAAGAATTGAAGATACATACTTCAAGAAATACAAGAATTACCCTTCAGCAGCGGATATAGTTATTTGCCTAGTTTTTCAGCTATCTAAGGCTTATCCTGTTGTCGAGGTTATCAGAGAACGCTTGGGGACTGATACCTCCAGCAGTTTAGTAGAGACAATCGCAAATTCTAAATTCCGCGCTGCCATCGATAACGTCATAGACCCAGCATTAATAACTGCAACTGCTCAAAGGATAGATAAAGATACCGCTGCAGTAGAAGAGACCATAGTGAATCTTTCTTTAAGCAGCAACCTCCTACCTCCAGAATCGCTGGCTCTTATCGGAAATGAAACTTCATGGCAGAGAGTAAGGTCTCTTTTAGCTAACAGCGAGTTCCTATCCCAATTTAATTCTTATAACGCTCAATTTAAAGCTCATTTTGAAAGAGTGAGAGCTGCAGCGAAGGAAGCAGGAAAAGACCTGACTGAGGCAAACCTGCGCCTAGTAGTTAGCATAGCCAAAAAATATATTGGACATGGCATGTCCCTTCTTGACCTTATGCAAGAAGGGAATATTGGACTCATTCGAGCTGTAGATAAATTTCAACACAGAAAAGGTTACAAGTTCAGTACTTATGCTACTTGGTGGATCAGGCAAGGAATCACCCGGTCTATAGCTGACCAATCCCGCACCATTCGTATCCCTGTACACATGGTGGAGACGATTAACAAGCTCTTACGAACAATACGGCGGTTAACCCAAGAATACGGGCGTGAACCAAGTTATGAAGAAATTGGAAGGTACCTAAATATAACTCCAGAAAGGGTAGAGGAGATTATGGACTTGTTTCATCACGAGCCTGTGTCTCTAGAGACGCCTGTTGGTGAAGAAGCAGACAGTCGCTTGGGCGACTTTGTAGAAGATCATGCCAGTTTGGCCCCAACCGAAGCTGCTTCACATCAGCTACTCAAAGAGCAAATAGATAGAGTGCTTGATGATCTCACCGAGCGCGAGAAAAAGGTATTACAACTTAGATTTGGCCTTAAAGATGGACATACTAGAACGTTGGAAGAGGTAGGCAAGGAATTCAATGTAACTCGCGAAAGAATACGCCAGATTGAGGGCAAGGCTTTGCGCAAGCTACGCCACCCTACCCATAGCCGAAAACTCAGGGATTATTTAGACTAAGCTCCTCCAAAACGTATAGGCATATTCATCATGTTATGCAATTTACCCTTCCCTAGCGACTTGGTCAGTTTTTGTACTTGGTGAAATTGACCAAGCAGTTGATTAACATCTCGAGGTGTAGTGCCACTCCCCCGAGCAATACGACGCCGTCGGCTACCATTGATGATAGCCGGATTATGCCGCTCTTCAAGAGTCATAGAAAAGATAATGGCTTCCACCCTCTTCAATCGCTTCTCTCCTTCCTGATCAGGCAAATAAGAGGCGAACTTGGAAAAGCCTGGCAGCATTTCGATTAGCTGACCTAGAGAGCCCATCTTGTGAATTTGGCGCATTTGTTCCAGAAGGTCCTCAAGATCAAAACCCGTGGTGTGCATTTTCTTTTCTAATTTCTTGGCTTGTTGCTGATCGAAAGATTTCTCAGCTCTTTCAATCAGAGTAAGCATGTCTCCCATGCCCAAAATGCGAGACGCTAACCTATCGGGATAAAAAGGCTCTAAAGCGTCCATCTTCTCACCTGTGCCCATAAATTTTATCGGCACCCCGGTAACAAACCTAATAGAGAGAGCAGCTCCACCTCTGGCATCGCCATCCATCTTCGTCAAGATAAGCCCGGTAAGTCCAATTCGACTGTGGAATTCCTGAGCTACCCTTACTGCATCTTGCCCTGTCATAGCATCTAACGTAAGCAAGACCTCTGAAGGCTGTACTTTGGATTTAATATCAGCCAATTCTGCCATCATAACTTCATCAATATGTAGGCGCCCTTGAGTATCTACTATAACCCAAGTTAACCCCGCTTCTTTAGCTTTTTTCAGGCTATGCTGGCAAATGACGGTTGGTGCTACTTTAGTATCTTCAATATATACAGACATACCTTGTTGTTCGCCTAGTAGTTTAAGTTGTTCCACAGCAGCAGGTCGGCGGGTATCAGCAGCTACCAGTAAGGAATTCTGCCCCATGCCTTTAAGCAGAACGGCTAACTTCACCGCCGTAGTAGTTTTACCTGAGCCTTGCAGCCCTACTAGCAAAGCGACTGAAGGCGGAGGGGAAGCTGGAGCCAGGTAGCTAGGCTCTTTACCCAAGATGGCAATTAATTCTTCATTGACAATTTTAATAACCTGCTGGGCTGGTGTCAGGCTATGCCGTACCTCGCTTCCAAGAGCACGCTCCTTTACCTTGGACAAAAATCCCTTGACTACCTTAAAATTCACATCCGCTTCCAGAAATGCCAGTCTCACTTGGCGTAAAGCTTCATCAATATCTCCTTCGTTAAGCTTGCCCTTACCAGCAAGCCTATCAAACACCTTGGTCAACTTTTGAGTCAGAATTTCTAACATGGCTGCCTCAGCAGTATTTTATTTCCAGCTGAGCCCATAGTCAACTTCCCGCAATACGCTAAAATAACAGGAAAATGGTCCTGGCTAAGATGCCATTGTAATTCACTCAGAGACAAGATAATATTAAGCGAGTTAAATGGAACAGATTTGGGCACCATGGCGGATAGAATATATAGAGAAATCCAAAGAAGGCGGTTGCATTCTGTGCCAAAAACCTAAAGAAAGTAATGACGAGGCAAATTTTATCCTTTATCGCGGCCAACACAACTTCGTAATCTTGAACGCATTTCCCTATAATCCAGGGCATCTAATGGTAGCTCCCTACCAGCACACAGCAAATTTACAAGACTTGACCCACGAAAAGATAATAGAACATTTTGACATCGTCAAGAAAGGCTTAGAACTTCTGAAGGTGACATTGAAGCCAGCCGGCTTTAACATCGGCTTGAATATAGGCAAAGTTGCTGGAGCCGGGATAGAAGGACACCTCCACACTCACATAGTACCACGGTGGCAAGGCGACACTAACTTTATGCCAGTGCTATCTGATACCAGGGTTATATCAGAAGCCTTGACTGCCACATATAGAAGGCTAAAGGCGAATTTAAGCTAACTCGACTTTGCCATATCCCCCCATTGGGAGGCTTGTCCCTCCCCCTTGCCATCGTGAAGTATGTCAGCGACGACGCAATCTCCCAAAAGAAAAATCATGGCATCGCTTTACTCCCAACAGGGGAGAAATATCAAGCTAATTGCTGTTCGGCTTGAGGATAGGAGCCAAGTATCTTAACGAAGGTAGCCTCTCTTTGTAGCTCTTTTAGAGCTTCTTGGTGAACCTCACCATCCAAGTGGCCCTCAAAATCAACGTAAAACACATACTCCCAAGGTTTGCTTTTGCTTGGTCTAGATTCCAATTTTGTCAGGTTTATATTTCTGGTGGCAAAGATGCCCAAGATACTATACAGAGCACCAGGCACATGTTTGGCAACAAAAACAAGGGAGGTTTTGCTCCTCCTGGCTGGCTTAGCCTTTTGCTTAGAGATAGCAAAAAATTTGGTGTAATTATTAATATTGTTTTCAATCTCCGATGCCAGTATCTCCAATCCGTAGATATCAGCAGCTCTCCTGCCGGCTATAGCAGCACATTGTTTCAATTGCTTCTCTTTTATCATTTTGGCGCTGCCTGCTGTGTCATAACTAGGTATAATTTCAGCACTCAGTTTGCCCAGAAACTCCTCACATTGAGCCAGAGCCTGAGGATGGGAGTAAATTGTTCTTATATCACTCAAATTCTCCCCCGGCAGAGTCATTAGGCAATGACTTATTCTTAAAATAGCCTCAGCAAATATGTTGAGAGAATATGCTAATAACAAATCGTAGGTCTCGTTGATGCTGCCAGCCTGAGAGTTCTCCACAGGAACTACAGCAAAATTAACTTTATCCTTTACCACAGCTTGGAAGGTATCTCTAAGACGAATGCAGGGCAAGAAGTCAATGCCCCCACCAAAAAGCTTTATTGCGGCATCTTGGCTAAAAGCACCCCGTTCTCCCTGAAAAGCAACTTTAATCATAATTTAGAAGTATAATTTAAACTTAGTCCAAACTTCCACTGTGGCTTGATTAGCTTTTCCAAAAGTGAGGGAAAAATATCATGAAAACTGTAAACAATTCTAACCTTCCTAACCACATGCAGATAATCAAAGTAACCTTTCCCGCTCCGGGAAGCCAAGCATAATTCAAGCTAGGGCCTACTGCGCCTAAGCCAGGCCCTACATTCCCTAAAGTAGCAGCCACTGCTGAGAGTGATGTTTCTAAATTAAGTCCTAAAAAACTGAGTATTATGGAACTCACAATTGCCACAAGGAAGTAAAGAAAGAAAAAAGAGATTATATCTCGAATTACGTCCTCGGAGAGTGGTTTTCGATCATATTTCACTGGAATTATGGCTTTCGGGGAGACAGCCCTCCTCATCATTACCTTGCTATGTTTCAACAGGGTTAAAATCCGCACTACCTTTATTCCTCCCCCGGTAGAGCCACCACAACCCCCAATGAACATCAAAGCCAGAAGCACCATCCTGGCACCGAAATGCCAGGAGTCAAAATCGCAAGCGGCAAAGCCCGTAGTGGTCATAATCGAGATTGCCTGAAAGAGCCCAAACCTATATGAGCCAAGACCTTGAGAAAGGATTAGCACTAGCGCGGCTGAAGCCAAAAGAATTAAGTAGAGCTTGAATTCCTCGTTTTTAACTACCTTAAATTTCCCCCTTAAAACTTGATAATGAATTATGAAGTTTGTGCCTGCCAAGAACATGAAAGTCATGATGATGTACTCAGCTAAGGGGTTGGCGTAGGCTCCAATACTTCCCGTTGTCGGGGTAAATCCGCCGGTAGAGAGAGTACAAAAGGAGACACAAATTGAATCGAAGAGTCGAAGCTTAGCCCAGAAATAAAGGAGCGCTATTTCAGCAGCAGTGAAAGTTACGTAAATCGTCCAAAGAAGCTTTGCCGTAGTTTTAAATCTGGGCCGAAGCCTTTCGGGCATAGGACCAGGAAACTCACGCTCAAAGAGCTGAGAACCTCCTACCCCTAGCCTTGGTAAGACAGCAATAAATAGCGCTATTACTCCCATTCCCCCCAGCCACTGGGTAAGGCTACGCCATAAAAGGGCGCTCCTGGGTAGCTCTTCCACGTTCCCCAACACGGTAGCACCAGTAGTAGTGAAGCCTGACATCGCCTCAAAAAAGGCATCAAGGAAATTCCATCCCAGAAATACATAAGGAACAGCACCAAGGAGCGGCACAAGAAGCCAGGTGAAGGAGACTATAGTAAAGCCGTCGGCACGTTCTATTACTCTTGTGGTCTTGAATCCAAATTCAAGAAATAAACCAATCGCTAAAGTGAGTAGTAAGGGATATAGAAAAACCTGCCAGTTCTCGCCATAATGAAGAGCAGTTAACAAGGGAGGGATATAGACTAAAGCCAGGTATTTCAGAAACGAACCAAGGATATGAAGGGTTAACCTTATCCTTTGGCGAACCATTTATTCATGAATTCGACTCCCTTTTTAGTAGACTCCCGGTCTACAATGAGAGTCAGCCAGTCCTTAGGTTCTATCTTAGCATCTTCATACAGATATTTCCCTTCTCGCTCTAGCACAAGGATTTTCATACCGTTTGCAGCTCCTATCTCAGAGATTTTTTTCCCAACGCACTTCATGCCCTCCTCACATTCTATTTCGAAAATCTCTGCCCTCTCAAAAGAGAGAAAATCCTTCACATAAGGCTGTGAGACCATCCGGGAAATATGCTTGGCTACTACAGCGTCTGGCTTAACCTGGAAGCTAATTCCAGCCTGTTTAAAAGTTTCCACATGAACTGCATCATTCACAAGAGAAATCACTTTCTCTGCCCCCATTTCCTTAGCCAACATGGAAATCATCAAATTGTCTGAGTCATCACCAGTTACAGCCACCAATGCCTTGGCATTCTTGACCCCTGCTTCTTCCAGAACTGACCTTTGGGTAGCATCTCCCGGTATCCCCATCGCGTCAGAAGATGCTGTCATTTCAGCGCACTTCCCTTCATTTAAGTCTATAACCGTTACTTCGTTCCCTTCTTTGGAAAGAAGCTCGGTTAGGTTCTTTCCTACGTTACTTAAGCCTGCAATTATAAAATGCATTTTCCCTCCAAGGTTGAGATTTAGAGTAGTTCCAAAGCAATCGAGGCTATAAGCCCTAAAAGGTGAGGATTAAACGGGCCAACATCGAAGGAGTAACGCACAAACCCACCACTAAAATTGAGATACAAATCAGTGTCCAAATTTAAACTATCCTGCAACATACCGTTTTTGATTGCGGGCGATTCTAATCCTCCCCTCCATGCTTGTCAAGTGGCTGTGCTGAAAGGGTCTACACTGTTTTGTGTGAAAAAAGGTAATTGCAAGCACCCGCTGACCTCTG